>NZ_JBQSVT010000022.1:0-70648 GCF_052376555.1 Specibacter sp. AOP5-B1-6 | reverse complement strand
TGCAGGCCTTGTTGTCGCTGTGCCCGGAGCTGCCTTTGCCACCCCAGTGGCAGACGACGCCGGCGTCCGCACCGATCCCTTCCTCCTGGGTATCGCTTCCGGTGAGCCGTGGCCGGATGGTTTCGTGATCTGGACCCGCCTTGCGTTGGATCCATTGGCCGAGGACGGACTGGGTGGCATGCCCGCACGTAACGTAGCGGTCGCCTGGGAAGTCGCGGAAGACGCGAACATGCGCACCGTCGTCGCCCGCGGAGTTGAGCATGCGCGCATCGAAACCGCCCACTCCATCCACGTGGAGCTGCACGGGCTGCGTCCGGGCCGTGAGTATTATTACCGTTTCCGCACCGGCCGCCACGTCAGCGCGGTTGGCCGCACCCTCACCAGCCCGGCTCTGCATGAGACGCCGGCGTCGTTGGCCATGGCATTCGCCAGCTGTGCGAACTACGAGCACGGCTATTTCACTGCGTACTCGCGGCTTGCCCAGGACCACCCGGACCTGGTGCTGCACCTGGGCGACTACATGTATGAGTCCAAGAACGTGATCAACAGCGGCAAGACGCGCGACCACCAGGGACCCGAGACCAGCCTGCTGCAGGGTTACCGGCAGCGTCACGCGCAGTACAAGTCGGATGCTGATCTGCAGACCGCTCACGCAATCGCGCCGTGGTTGGTGGTCTGGGATGACCACGAGGTGGACAACAACTGGGCGGATGAAATTCCCGAAAATCAAGATCCGAAGCAGCTTAATGACACTGCGGAACACTTCCGGCTGCGCCGGGCCGCGGCTTTCCAGGCCTACTACGAGAACATGCCGCTCCGCGCTTCATCGGTGCCGGCCGGGTTCGACATGAAGATCTACCGCACCATCCAGTGGGGCCAGTTGGCCAACTTCCACATGATGGATACCCGGCAGTACCGCGACGATCAGCTGGCCGGAGATGGCTGGAAGAAGAACGTCACCGAGCGCCTGGCCGAGGACCGCACCATCACCGGTGCCGAGCAGGAAAAGTGGCTGCTGAACGGCTTCAAGAACTCCACACAGCGCTGGGACATTCTGGGCCAGCAGGTGTTTTTTGCCGAGAAGGACCGGGACGTGGCGCCGGAGATCGATGACGTCTCCATGGACGGCTGGGACGGCTATGCTTCCTCCCGCCGCCGCATCACCCAGGGCTGGGTGGACGCGAACGTTCGCAACGCCGTCGTCCTTACCGGTGATGTGCACCGCAACTGGGCCAATGATGTCAAGGTGGATTACAGGGATCCGGCGGCACCCGTGGTTGGCTCGGAACTGGTCTGCACCTCGATCACGTCCACCGGCGACGGCAGTGGATCCACCGCCGATCCGGTCATGGCCTGGAACCCGCACTTGAAGTTCTACAACGACAACCGCGGCTACGTGAACACCAAGATCACCAAGGAAGCTCTCACGGCAGACTTCCGGACCCTTGATTACGTCACGACGCCGGGAGCTCCCGTCAGCACAAAGGCATCCTTCCTCATCCAGGACGGAATTCGCGGGCTTCAAGCACAGTAAAAGCCAAACAGGAGACCGGAAGGCCGAGTCATGGCCTTCCGGTCTCCTGTGCGGCAGGACAGTCCGGCCTTGAAAGTCCAGCGGATCCACGAGCCGGTCAAGGGTTCGGATGTGAAGGTGTTGACGATTTCACCTGCTCCGGTTCTCTCGAGATTGGGACAATACGTGGTCACTGCGAGAGCGTTGGGGAGGGGCGGCTACAGGGTCTTTTCCAAGAACGACGTCGGAACCAGTGCTGCGCGGAATTGGCGCCAGGGTGTCGCTGCCGTGCGCAGACGACGGATGAAGGTCTCGACCGCCGCCGCCAGGTCCTCCCGGGCGGCGGGAGAGCCGGCCAACGTCCCGGAGGCGCCCGCCCCGTAGACGCTTTGTTCGTAAGCGTGCAGGATCAAGGCCAGTCCGGCCGGGGTGGTGGAGCCCAGCAACCGTGCGATTCGTTCCGCATGCCGGGCAGGGGTCAGTGCGGGGTCCCAGCTGTAGCCAAAGTCAACTGCCGTGGCCAGCAGTTCACGCCAGGCAGCGACCTCCGGGGCATCACCAGGCGCCGCCGCCGCTCCATCCCCACGCCGGGTCCCGGACCGCCAGAGACCGGACCGCCAGAAACCGGACCGCCGGAAACCGGGGCCGGGAACACCGGGACGCCGGCGACCAGCCGCCCGGCCGGCGCCGCGCACCTGGGCCAGCCTCCGCCGTCGGACATGAACACGGGCCAGGGCAGGGGCAACAAGCAGCAGGAGCACCACCAGGATGGCCAGCGTGGTCTGCAGCCACTGGGTGGGACTGGCCGCCGCAGTGGCGGATCCCGCAGAGGCGGCGGCCGTGGTGGGCTGCTGCGTTGGGGCGATGGTGGCGGGGGCGTCCTCGATGGGCACGTCCGGGTTCAGCGGGTCCGACGCAGCGGAACTGTCCTCCTGCGCATAATCAGGGACGGAACCGCGGGAGGGGGTCGGTTCAAACGGCACCCAGCCGAGGCCTTCAAAATACAGTTCGGGCCAGGCATGGGCGTCCTGGCCGGTGGCCTCGTAGCCAAGCAGCTCCTGGCCCTCCAGCTCGCCGGTCTGCGTGGTGCGGGTGCCGGGCGCATACCCGACAACGATGCGGGAGGGGATCCCCACCTCGCGGGCCATCACGGCCATGGCGGCCGAAAAATGCACACAGTAACCGGACTTGGTGTCCAGGAACTTGGCCAGCACCTCCATGCCCGAACCGTCGTAGCCTTCCGCGACCGGCGTGCTGAGGCTGTAGGTGAAATCACCGGAGCGAAGGTACTCCTGCAGGGCCATGGCCCGGGCGTAAGGGGTCGGCGCGGACGCCGTGACCTCCTGGGCGGTGCTGTTGATAATTTGGGGAACGTCCCGCGGCAGCGCCGTGAAAATCGGGTCCAGGCCGGCAGTGGGCTCGGCCGTGGCAGCACCCAAAAGCTCGGGGGTCAGGTCGGGCATTTCACTGCGCACCAGATACGTCTGCTCGGTCGTTGAGGAATTTTGGCCCTTGAACGTCTGCGTGGCGGGGTTCCACAACCAGTGCCCGCGGAGATCGTCGACGGCGGTGGCCGACAGCGGGGCGGGCAGCCAGTCGCTGCCGAGACCGGCAATGGAGATCCGGGTCAGGGTGCTGGTTCGTGGCACGGTGGACGGCGGGCCCGGCTCCGGTGCCAGGTCGGAGAGCGAGCCCTGCAACCCGTCGGGAAAGGCAGAGGGTTTCCAGGATTTCCCGGTGAAGTCCTCCAAGGTGCTCAGGCGCAGATACTGTGCGGCGTCGGTGTTGCTCAGGTACGTCAAATTGACCTGGCTGGACTGGGACCGCAGATCGTCGCCGAGGGAAATCATGGGGTCAAGCAGCGTCCCACCGCCCGAGCCGCCAATGCGTGATCCCTGCGGAAACGACCCCTGCGTGAAGCCGGGAATGACGGCCGGGGCAAGCAACATCAGCAGAACCGCCGCAGCGCCAAGTGCGGCAGCCCTTGACAGCGTGCCGCTGGCGAACTGGGCCGTCCCGGAACGCAATTTCCCGTCCGGCGCGTACCAGCGGCAGCAGCCAAGGACCAGCAGGAATCCGGCGGCAGCCCCGATGAACCCGAGCGGCCCGATGCCGGTCGTTGTGGTCAGGGCAGACGGCAGCAGGATCAGCACCAGCCCCAACGAACTCGCGGCCGGCATGGCCACGGTAATCGCCACCGTGTCGATGAGCAGCGCGGCAAAGCCCAGCCCGGCGCAGATCAAGAAGAACATGGGCACCACCGAGGGCACCGGCGCGTTGTTGCCCATGATCACCTTCGACGCCTCGGACGCCATCTGCAGCGCCGCCGTCACGGTTTTCGAGGTGGGAACAACGCCGAGCACGGCTGTGGCCGGGAAAAACACCAGCGTCAGGGTCATGAACCAGCCGGCCAGCGCCCCCAGCGGGGCATAGGACCCCAGCGTTGGGTAGCGCCGCAGAACGGCCGGAATCAGCAGCGTCCCGGCAACCACGACGGCGGCCTGCGGCAACCAGCTGAGGTCAAACAACACTCCGCGCAGGCCCAGCGAGGCACCCATGACTGCCCCGAACACGGCCACGGCCAGGACCCAGGGTGCGGGGCCTGTCCGGGGGTCGCCGAACAGCCTGCGAACGCCGCGGCCGGAAACCCGTGGGGGAGGAGGCGGGCCGGATCCCGCCCCGCCCGATCCCGCGGTGCCTGTTCCCGCTGCGCCCGTTCCTGCCCCGCCGGCGCTGTGCCGGTGGTGGGGACGGCCGCTGCCGTCCAGCATCCGCGTCATGGGGTCCGCCCAAAGGCAGCATTGTTCTGGCCCAGCTGCATCCACGCCTGCACAAGTGGGGTTTCCGGGGTGAGTGTTGCGGCCCGCCAGCCGGCACGTTGCAGGATCCCGACGGCTTCGTCCGCCTGGGCTGGGTCGGGGCACACGACCAGTGCGTAGGCGCTCTGCGAGGATTCGGCCATGCCCGCCAGCAGCAGCGCCTCTTTCTTGCTGAGCAGGCCGGTGACGGCCACGAGCGGTCCGCGCCGCCTGCCGTGGTGGAGTTTTTGGGCCAGGGCGTTGTCAAAAGCAGCTTCCGGGGCCGATGCCGGCTGGCCGGGCAGGCGCTGGCCCGTGCTGCGGAGGCCGGTGCTGCCAACCCCGGCAGGGCCCAAGTTGGCGCTGCCAACTTCCGCAGAGCCCAGCCCGGCGCCCAGCCCGGAGCTGCCCTGGCCGTTCGGTGCGGCCTCGGCAAGTTCCAGTGCGGCAAGGGCCGCAGCAACGTCCAGCATGCCCTGACTGCCACTGAATTCTTCGCGCCCGGGGGAAATCGCAGAGGCCGAGGAAGCGAACCCCGGGTGCCCCTGGTGGTCCAGGATGCGCAGGGAATAACCGCGCTCCAGCAAGTGGGTGGCGACGGAAAGTGCCGCAACAACAGCAGTCTCAAAGGCAGCCGACGTGCGCAGCTCCGGCAGCCCCACGGTGCTGCGCCCGGCAACCTGGAGCCGTTCCATCGCCCTGCCCGTCTCACCAAACGCCAGGGCCCGGCGGTCAAGGATCAATGCCGCCTCGGGAGTCGTGACAGACTCTTCCGCCCGCACCATGAGCTTGCCCTGCCGGGCCGTCACGGGCCAGTGGACGCGTCGGAGGGGGTCCCCGTAGCGGTACTCGCGGGTCATGGCGTCGTCGTGGCTGGCGTGCGCAAGTTCCCTGGTGCTTTGCGAGCCGTCCTGGCCCCTGCCGTCGGTGAGGGAAATTGCAGGCAGTTCCACCGCGGCAGGGGCGATGGTGAGGTGGACGCCGTCGTCCAGGGCCCGGGGCACGTAGGCCACGTCGAACGGGTCGGCGAACCGGCCCCGCAGCGGCCCAATGGTGAAGACGCCGCGGTGGGCGGGGTGCAGCGTGTAGTGGTAGCGGCTGAGCAATCCGCGCGGCACTACGGGCTGGGGGTGGTTGAAGGTCGGGACGTCCCGGAAGCTGAACGGCAGTTCCTCGACCAGATGGGTGCGGGAGCCGCCGGGGCTGCGCCCGTGCACCTCAAGGACGACGTCGACCGGGGCGCCCACGCGGCCCAACTTCGGGGAGATCGTGCGTTTGACCGAAAAGCCGGGCTTGGCCGCATACAGTGCAGCGCAGGCGACCGCCGGCAGGGCAAAACAAAAAATGGCGACCGTCAGGAGATCGCGTCGGCCCAAGGTCAGAGCCAACACCAAAGCCAGGGCTCCGAAGGCCAGCAGCAGCCAGCCCCGGGGACGGAGGGGACGCATCGCAAACACGGTGACCCTTAGCCGTTCCGGGCGCCGGCTCCTGCGGAACCTGCCGGTCCGGCCCCGGGCACGGGCACCCTTGCCAGCAGGTCTTCGATCACCATGTCGACGGTGACGCCCTGACTGGCAGCGCTGCGCTCAACGAGCAGGCGGTGCGCCAGGACGGGCTGGGCAAGGGTGCGGATGTCGTCGGGAAGCACAAAGGCACGTCCGGCCAGCGCCGCCGCCGCCTTGGCCGCCCGGAGCAATTGCAGCAGCGCCCGCGGGCTGGCGCCCAGGCGCAGATCGGGACTCGTCCGGGTCGCCTGGCCCAGGGCCACTGCGTAGGCGCGCACGGCCGGTGAGACGTGGATGGCGGCCACAGTCTGGATCATGGCGGCAACCTCCTCATCCGTGGCGACGGCCTGCACGGAGTCCAGCGGGCTGACCGACTGATGGGATTCCAGCATGGCCAGTTCGGCCGCAGTGTCGGGGTAGCCCATGGAAATCCGGGCCATGAACCGGTCCCGCTGGGCTTCCGGTAACGGGTAGGTGCCTTCCATTTCAATGGGGTTTTGCGTGGCAATCACCATGAACGGCGCCTGCAGGTTGTACGTGGTGCCATCGACGCTCACCTGGTGCTCCGCCATGGATTCCAGCAGGGCCGACTGAGTTTTCGCCGAGGCCCGGTTAATCTCGTCGCCAATGACGATATTGGCGAAAATGGCGCCGGGGCGGAACTCAAAGGACTGCGACGACTGGTTGAAAATTGACACCCCGGTGATGTCGCTGGGCAGCAGGTCGGGGGTGAACTGAATCCTGGTGACGGAGCAGTCGACGGTCCGTGCCAGGGTTTTCGCCAGCAGGGTCTTGCCCACTCCCGGCACGTCCTCAACAAGCAGATGGCCGCCGGCAAGCAGCACGGTCAAGGCCAGCCGGACCGACTCGTCCTTGCCGTCAATGACCGTGTTCATCACGGCCATGATCTTCTCACTCAATCGGGCAAAAATGTCCACATCCATGGCTGCGCCGCCTTCCGCCGTCGCTGCACCTGAGCTGGTCCCGACGGCCGTGCCGCCGTTGCTTGCGGAGCGTTCCGCCGCGGCGGAACGCGGACGGAAAAGCGGCGGCTTGGGACCCGCCGTGGCGGCCCCGTCGACTGCCAGCAAAGTCTCCTGCGGGTGCATGACCCACCTTTCACGTCGGTGCCCGGCGCAAGGCGCGACCGGTTGCTGTGACCTACGCTACTAGCTTGGCGCGCATTTGGCCCCACCGGCCCCGGGAAAAGTCCGGCCAGCCCGCCAACAGCCCGGTAAAGTGGGCAACCATGTGCACCGAAGACGTCCCCCGCCCGTACCGTCCCGAAACGCCCCAGCCGGAAACGCCTGCGTCCGAAGAAACTGCGCCGGGCGGCGGCACCCGCCGGGGTGCCTTTGCACCGGCCCCGGCGGCGTTGCCGATACCCGTGTACGACAACCACACGCACTTTGACTTTGGTGATGCACCCGTCGAGCTGCATGCGGCACTTGACGCGGCCGAAGCTGTTGGCGTTGCCGGAGCCGTGCAGGTTGGCTGCGACCTGCCGTCCTCACGTTTCACGGTGGCCGCCGTTGATGCGGACCCGCGCTTGTTGGGTGCCGTGGCAATCCACCCCAACGATGCCCCGGAACTGGCCCAGGCCGGCACCCTCGACGACGCGTTGGCGGAAATCGATGCCATGGCCGCCCACCCCCGAATCCGGGCCATCGGCGAAACCGGGCTCGACTACTTCCGGACCGGCGAGGACGGCAAGTCCGCCCAGCACCATTCCTTCCGCGGGCACCTGGAAATCGCCAAGCAACGAGGCCTGGCCTTGCAGATCCACTGCCGCGACGCCCACGTCGACGTGCTGAACATTTTGCGGGAGGTGGGGGCGCCGTCCCGCCTTGTCTTCCATTGTTTCTCCGGCGACGCCGAACTGGCGCAAATCTGCAATGACAACGGCTGGTACATGTCCTTCTCGGGCACCGTGACCTTCAAGAATGCCAAGAATTTGCGTGCGGCCCTGGCCGTCGCCGACCCGGGACTGCTTTTGGCTGAGACCGACGCGCCGTTCCTGACGCCGCACCCCTTCCGGGGACGGCCCAATGCCAGCTACATGCTGCCGTACACGGTGCAAAGCATGGCGGCGTTGCTGGACCGGGAGCTGGCCGGAATGTGCCAACTTCTGCGCGACAACACCGAAGCCGTCTATGGTTCCTGGTCCGACTGAGCCTGTAGCGTTCATCACGTCGCCGTTACCAAGCCTTGTCCAACAGGTCACGGTTAGGTTACGCTAAAGGATTATTAGCCGTGGTCGGGGAAGGCCAACGGATGCAATGCCGCGAGTCCTGCCGTTCACATCAGGGCTGCGGCAACCGTTCGAAAGAGCAATTCTGGTAGTGCCAACCGTGCTTTTCTGCGGTAAAAAAGTGCTGCCGCTTGTTCGCCGCTTCTCCGTGCCCGGGTGCTCTAGTAGTTACGGGAACTCGTGTCTTCTTTCCTTACCGTCAATGGCAAATTGAGCTATCTGAAGCTTGCCTGCCAGGCAGCCGTCCTCGTGGCACTCGTGGCAGGCCTCATGGCTTTCGTCACTGCCAACAAGACCGTCACCCTGGTGGTGGACGGGCAGACCAGCTCAGTCAGCGCCTTCGGCGGTTCGGTGGCAAATGTGCTTGAGCGGGCCGACGTCAACGTCACCGCCGAAGACCACATCACACCGGCTCTGGCCACCTCAGTGGGCGACGGGGACACCATCACCATCAACAAGGCCAAGGACGTCACCGTCAGCCTCGATGGTGCAGAACAAACAGTCACCACCACCTCCACCAAGGTCAGTGGCTTGATCAGCCAGCTGGGTGTCGCCGCCAACGCCAGGCTTTCCGTTCCCACGGACGCCCTGGTGGCCAGCGCCGCAGACATCAGCATCATCACGCCCAAGCAGGTAACGCTTGTGGCCGACGGCGAGAAGACCGTTAAGACCACCACGGCAGAAAACGTTTCCGACCTCCTGGACGAGGCCGGCGTCGAGCTGGCCAAGACCGACCGGCTCTCAACCCCCGGCACCGCGCCCGTGGTTGAAAACATGGTCGTCAAGGTGACCCGCGTCAACAAGGCCGGAACCGACACCGCAACCGAGGCTGTTCCGTTTGAGACCGAAGAAACCGTCGACCCCGAGATGCTCAAGGGCGAGAAGAAAACAGTCACCGAAGGTGTCGCCGGCAGCTTGGAGAAAACCTTCAGCACCGTGACAGTTGACGGCGTTGTTGTCAGCCGCACAGAAACTGCGTCCACGGTTGTGCTGGAGCCGGTGGCTGCCGAGATCGCAGTAGGCGGCAAGGAACGCCCCGCCCCCAAGCCCACCGAAGCGCCTGAGGATCCCGCTGCGGATGCCGACGCCGCAGCCGACGCACCCACGGGAGCTGAGGCCCCGGCCATGTCCAACGAAGCCATGTGGGATGCCATCGCCCAGTGCGAGTCGACCGGCAACTGGTCGATCAACAACGGCAACGGCTACTACGGCGGACTCCAGTTCGACATTGGCACCTGGATGGGCGCCGGCGGCGGAGAGTACGCCCCCAACGCCAGCCTGGCCACCAAGGCCCAGCAGATCGACATCGCCAACCGGGTCTACGCCCAGCGCGGACTGAGCCCCTGGGGCTGTGCCCACGCCGCCGGCTAGAAATGCCGGATCAGCAATGACTGCTTTTTAGCGGACGCCAGCTCACCACCTGTGTGAAGCTCGACGGCGGGAGGCCACCTTTCCCAGGTGGCCTCCCGCCGTTGTCTGTTGGCGATTTTCCAGCCCCTGGGCATCGCCGCCGGCAGGCCCCGCGCCCCGGGGACCGCCCATCTCACATCCGGGCGGCGACGTGATGGCTGAGTTAGCGGATACCATGGTTGCGTGACCACCCCTGTTCCCAGCCCCGCAACCCAGCCACTGCTGGGTGCCACCGAAATCCGCCGCCTCGCGGAGGAAATCGGTGTGCGTCCCACCAAAACGCTGGGACAAAATTTTGTCATTGACGGCAACACCATCCGCCGCATTGTGGCCGCAGCCAATGTCGACCCCGGCGAGACCGTCCTGGAGGTGGGGCCCGGACTGGGCTCCCTGACGCTGGGCCTGCTCGATGCAGCCGCCCGTGTGGTTGCCGTGGAGATCGATCCGGTGCTGGCCGCGAAACTGCCGTCAACTGTTGCCGCGTTCCGCCCCGCGCTGGCCGGCAATCTCGACGTCGTGCTCTCCGACGCCATGCGCATCACCGAACTTCCGGGCGAACCCACGGCGCTGGTGGCGAACCTGCCGTACAACGTGGCGGTGCCCGTGGTGCTGCACCTGTTGGAACATTTCCCGTCGCTGCAGCACGGCCTCGTCATGGTGCAGGACGAAGTTGCCGACAGGATGGTCGCCGGTCCCGGCTCCAAAACCTATGGGGTGCCGTCGGTCAAGGGTGCCTGGTATTCGCAAATGCGCAAGGCAGGCGTCATTGGCATGAATGTGTTTTGGCCGGCGCCGAAGATTTCCTCCGGACTTGTCTCCTTCACCCGGCACGATCCGCCCGTGACCAGGGCGTCGCGCGAGGATGTGTTTGCCGTCATCGACGCCGCCTTTGCCCAACGCCGCAAGACCCTGCGCGCAGCCCTGGCCGGCTGGGCCGGCGGCGCCGCTGCGGCGGAAACATATTTGCGCCAGGCCGGCGTTGACCCCAGTGCACGCGGCGAAGTCATTGACGTGGCCGCGTTCGCCCGCATCGCCGAAGCCAAGATGCCCTTTACGGCCTAGCCCATGGACCCATTGAACAACGCAGGCGCATCCGACGCATCCGGCACCCGAGACGCAGCTGGCGCACCCGGCGCAGCGTCATTTGCGGATCCCTTGTGGCAGCCGACCCCGCACCATGTCAAGGTCAGGGCTCCCGGAAAAATCAACGCTTTCTTCCAGGTTGGCCCGCTGCGCGAGGACGGCTACCACGCCGTTGCCAGCACCTACCTGGCCGTCTCCCGCTATGAAGAAGTCGCGGCCACGTCCAAGCCGGGCAGGCCTGCTGCCGACATTACAGTGAGCATCAGCGAGGCAAGTTCACTTGACCCGGAGTCGCTGGCGGGCATCCCGCTCGACGGCAGCAACCTTGCCGTCCGGGCGGCAATGCTGGTGGCGGACATTGCTGAGGATCCCTGCGGCGTGCACCTTGAAATCACCAAGCACGTGCCGATCGCCGGCGGCATGGGCGGGGGCTCCGCCGACGCGGCAGCAACCCTCGTCGCCTGCGATGCGCTCTGGCACACGGGACTTTCCCGCGAGGAACTGTCCCTGCTTGGGGCCGAGCTTGGCGCGGACGTGCCGTTCGCGCTGTTGGGGGGTGCCGCCGTCGGACTTGGCATTGGGGACAAACTCACAGCGGCGCTGGCCCCCACACCGCTGCACTGGGTGCTGGTGCCGGCCCGCTTTGGCCTGTCAACGCCGGTGGTTTACGGTACGCTTGACGATCTGCGGGCAGCTGCCGGATTCACGGCCGCCGAGCCCGGGCAAGTTGAGTCGGGTGTTTTGACGGCCTTGCGGGCGGGGGATCCGCACGCGCTGGCCGAGTGGCTGCACAATGACCTGCAGGCCGCGGCTGAATCGCTGGCCCCGTCCCTGACAGCAATCCTGGCGCAGGGGGAGGAACTGGGGGCGCTGGCGTCGCTGGTGTCCGGCTCTGGCCCCACGGTGGCATTTTTGGCCGCCGGCGCAGAACAGGCCCGGGAACTTGCCGCGGCCCTGGCCGGGCACGGCCATGAGGCGTGGGCCGTGGAAGGCCCCGTGCACGGAGCGCACATCGTGCCCTGACGGACCGTGCCGCAAAGAATTGATCATCAGCACTAAATACTTGTAAGGAAAGTGGTACCACGTGGCTCATTTGCTTGGCGGGGAAAATCTCAGCGTCGCCTTCGCCACCCGAACCGTCCTTGACGGCATCAGCGTTGGCCTTGAAGAAGGGGACCGCATTGGCATCGTGGGGCGCAACGGCGACGGCAAGTCCACGCTGATGCGCCTGTTGGCCGGGCGGCAGGCGCCTGATTCCGGCCGTGTCACGGTGCGCGGCGGCGTCCAGGTCAGCTACCTGGACCAGACCGACGTGCTCGACGGCGACGACACCGTTGGCTTCGCGATCGTGGGGGAAGCGGCCGACCACGAGTGGGCCTCCAACCCCAAGATCCGCGAAATCATGGGCGCCCTGGTGGGCGAGGTTGACTGGCACGCCAACATCCACTCGCTCTCCGGCGGGCAGAAGCGCCGCGTGGCCCTGGCCAAGCTGCTGATCGGCGATGACGATGTCATCATGCTCGATGAGCCCACCAACCACCTCGACGTGGAGGGTGTGGCCTGGCTGGCCAAGCACCTCAAGCAGCGCTGGCGGGCCAACGAGGGCGCCTTTGTGGTGGTCACCCACGACCGCTGGTTCCTCGATGAAGTGTGCACCCGCACGTGGGAAGTCCACGACGGCGTCATTGACCCGTTCGAGGGTGGTTACGCCGCCTACGTGCTGGCCCGCGCCGAGCGGGACCGGATGAACTCCGTCATTGAGTCCAAGCGCGTCCAGCTCGTCAAGAAGGAGCTGGCCTGGTTGCGTCGCGGCGCCCCGGCCCGCACAGCGAAGCCGAAGTTCCGCATCGAGGCCGCCAACGACCTCATCGCCGACGTGCCCGAACCCCGCGACACGGTGGCACTGTCGAAGATGGCCACCGCCCGGTTGGGCAAGGACGTCATCGACCTGGAAAACCTATCCTTGAGCTACGGGGAGAAGGAACTTTTCAACAACATCACGCTGCGGCTGGCCCCGGGGGAGCGGCTCGGCCTCGTCGGCGTCAACGGTGCCGGCAAGACCACCCTGCTGCGCCTGCTCAACGGTGAGGTCCCGCCGTCGTCCGGCAAGGTCAAGACAGGCTCAACCGTGAAGACCGCCGTGCTGACCCAGGAAGTGAACGAGCTCGACGACGTCTTGAACATGCGCGTCATCGAGGTCATCGAGCGGGAAAAGCGATCCTTCGACGTCGGCGGCAAGGACATGACCGCCGGCCAGCTTGTGGAACAGCTTGGGTTCACCAAGGACAAGCAGTGGACACAAGTGAAGGACCTTTCCGGTGGTGAGCGCCGGCGTTTGCAGCTGCTCCGCCTGCTGGTGGGGGAGCCGAACGTGCTCATGCTCGATGAGCCCACCAACGACCTTGACACCGACACGCTGGCGGCTGTCGAGGATGTGCTGGACGGCTGGCCGGGCACGCTCGTGGTGGTCTCGCACGACAGGTACCTGCTCGAACGCGTCACCGACCACCAGATGGCCCTGCTTGGCGACGGCCAGCTGCGCGGTCTGCCCGGCGGCGTTGACCAGTACCTGGAGTTGCGCGAGGCTGCCGGCCTCTCGCCCTCCGGCCCCGCGGCTGCGGCTGCTGCGCCGTCCGGGCCCACCGAGGGACAGAAGCGCGATGCCCGCAAGGTCTTGAACCGTTTGGAGCGGCAGCTGGGCAAGAATTCGGCCGCTGATGCGAAGATTCACGCGCAAATGGCTGACAGCGTCGGCGACTACGACGTCCTGGCCGACCTCAACGCCAAGCTGGCCAAGCTCGCCAAGGAACGTGAGGGCCTGGAACTTGAATGGCTCGGAGCCTCCGAGGTGCTGGAGTAGCCTCTGGCTGTTGCTGAACCGTGTTCTGAGCTGCGTTTTCGCCGCGTTTTGAGCCGTCCGTCCTGATCTGCGCCGAACTCCCACCGGGTGTGCCGCATGACACTGTTATGCGGCACACCCGTCGCCGGTTCAGCGCAGATTGGGACACGGGCAGCTGGTTGATTCCTCCACAGCCCAGGCTCCGCCGCCCATTGTCCACATTAACGACGCCGGGGCTGCCGCCAGCTCCGGTTCTGGTCAACGATGGTGCCATGAGCCCTCGCAGAAGCCCCGTCCCGAAGCCCATGGAAGTGGTTGTCGCTTCTCTGGGTGGGATTGTCCGGCAAAAGGACTTGCTGCCTCTCGGCTTTTCCAGCCGCCAGATCCGGGCTGCAGTTGCGGGCGGCTTGATCCAGCGCCGGGCCCGAGGTGTATATGCCGTGCCGCAAATTTCTGCCCAAGACACCTTCCTTGCCGCCCATCAGGCCCGGCGCACCTGCCTGAGCAAAGTGGCTGAACTTGGGTTGTGGGTGCTGGAAGAGCCGAAGCAGCTGCATGTTGCCACTGCGCACGGGCGGCCGGTTCCCGGGTGCGTGGTCCACCGGGTCAAGGGGGGCCAAACGCTGACAGATGTTCTGCGGCAGTGCGTCCGGTGTGGCACCGAAGTGGAAGCGCTGGCCATCCTGGAGTCGGCAGTGGTCAACAGGAAATGCTCCATCAACCACCTCCGCAACGCATTCACCGGCAGGGAAGATGCTGCAGGCCGGGCCATCGTTGGGATGATTGACCCTCAGTCCATGTCAATAGCTGAAACGTGCAGCCGCTACCACCTGCGCAAGGTTGGACACAATGTGCAGGGCCAGGCGTATATCCGCAATGCCGGGCATATGGATCTCTTGATTGACGGGATCTTGGGCTTGGAAATCGACAGCAAAAAGTACCACAACGATCCGAAGGCATGGGAGCAGGACCTGCACAGGGACACCATGTACGTGCTGGAAGGGATGTGGCGGCTGAGGATTCCTGCCGCTGTTGCCATGTACCATCCCGAAATTATGGTGGGGTGGGTGGAGCGGGCCCTGGCACGGATCCGCTCAGCGCAAATTCCTGAGATGCGGTGAACTGTCGGCCGGGCCAACGCAGTGCTGTGACCTTCGCCACGTGATTGTGGAAATTCCTGTGCCACGACGAGTCTCAACTCGCGAAATATGCCATCGCCGTGGCACACTATATTCTCGTGAGCTTCTCGCGAGAGCAAGAGGCGCATGGTCCGCCCTGGTGTAACGGCAGCACCCCAGCCTTTGGAGCTGTGGAGTACAGGTTCGAATCCTGTGGGCGGAACCACTTGGCGAAAGTTCGGGCACCTGTGCCGAGCAGGTACCATGGAATAGTTTCCCATTGCGTACGTTTGAAAACGGACTTGTGTCCGGGCAGGAGTGCCACTTAGTGAGCCCCCAAGACAACCCCACCACCAACCCGGCAGCCGTCATTGTGCTCGCCGCCGGCGCCGGCACCCGAATGAAATCACGCACACCCAAGATCTTGCACACCATTGGTGGCATTTCCATGGTTGGCCACGCAGTGGCAGCAGCCAAGGGTCTTGACCCGGCCAAGCTTGCCGTGGTTGTCCGCCACGAACGCGATCTGGTCGCCGCACACATCGCCACGCTCGACAGCAGCGCACACATCGTGGACCAGGACGACGTCCCCGGCACCGGCCGCGCCGTCCAGCAGGCGCTCGAGGCCCTGGACGCCCAGGCGCTTGTCAACGGCACCGTCATTGTCACGTACGGCGACGTCCCGCTGCTCACCACCGAGTTGCTGGCCGAGCTCGTGGCCACGCACAACAAGGACGCCAACGCCGCCACCGTGCTCACAGCCGTTCTCGACGACGCCGCCGGCTATGGCCGCATCCTGCGCGACGCGACGGACGGAACCGTCCTGGGCATTCGCGAGCACAAGGACGCCACCGACGCCGAGCGCCAGATCCGCGAAATCAACTCCGGCATTTACGCCTTTAACGCCGCAGTGCTGCGCAAGGCCTTGAAGTCCGTCACCACGGACAATAACCAGGGCGAGATGTACCTCACCGATGTTCTTGCCCTGGCCAGGAACGACGGCGGCCGGGTCGCCGCGGTCTCCACCACCGACCGCTGGCAGGTTGAAGGCGCCAACGACCGCGTGCAGCTGGCAGCACTGGGCACCGAGCACAACCGCCGCATCGTTGAGGGCTGGATGCGTGCAGGCGTCAGCGTTATTGACCCCGCAACCACCTGGATCGATTCCACGGTCCAGCTCGCCGAGGACGTCACCATCCTGCCCGGCACCCAGCTGCACGGCACAACCACCGTGGCCCGTGACGCCGTCGTTGGTCCCGATTCAACCCTGACCGACGTGCAGATCGGCGAAAAGGCTGAAGTCACGCGCACCCACGGCTCCGGCGCCATCATCGGCGAAGGTTCGCACGTTGGCCCCTTCACCTACCTGCGCCCCGGCACGGTTCTGGGTGCCGACGGAAAGATCGGCGCGTTCTACGAAACCAAGAACGTCACGATCGGGCGCGGCTCCAAGCTCTCCCACCTGGGCTACGCTGGCGACGCCGAAATCGGTGAGGACACCAACATCGGCTGCGGCAACATCACGGCCAACTTCGACGGCGTGAACAAACACCGCACCAAGATCGGCTCCGGCGTGCGCACCGGATCCAACACTGTGTTCGTGGCTCCCGTGAACGTGGGCGACGGTGCCTTCACCGGCGCCGGCGCCATCGTGCGCAAGGATGTCCCGGCAGGAGCGCTCAGCCTGACCGTGGCCCCGCAGCGCAACGCCGAGGGTTGGACCGCAGCAAACCGGCCCGGCAGCATCTCGGCGGACGCCGCCAACAACGCGGACACCGCCAACAACGCAGGCGCGCCCCGCGCCGCCGGCACTGCAGCCAACTAAAACTTCTCACCTACCCCACCATTGCGAGAGAGCGGATCCATGAGCGAACTAAGTCATAACGTCGACAAGAAACTGGTGTTGGCAACCGGTCGGGCACACCCGGAACTGGCCGAGGAAGTGGCACGCTGTTTGGGGACAGAGCTGTTGCCCATGTCGGCCTACGACTTCGCCAACGGTGAGATCTACGTCCGTTCCGGCGAGAGTGTGCGCGGCAAGGAAGTTTTCATCATCCAGGCCCACCCGGCGCCGCTGAACAACTGGCTCATGGAGCAGCTGATCATGGTTGATTCCATGAAGCGCGCCTCGGCCCGCCGCATTACCGTGGTGGCCCCGTTCTACCCGTACTCGCGCCAGGACAAGAAGGGTCGCGGCCGCGAGCCGATCTCGGCCCGCCTGGTGGCAGACCTGTACAAGACTGCCGGCGCCGACCGGATCATGAGCGTTGACCTGCACACCGCACAGATTCAGGGCTTCTTCGACGGCCCCGTTGACCACTTGTTTGCGATCCCGCTGTTGGCTGAGCACATCCGCAAGATTGTGGGGGACGACGACGTCACAGTGGTTTCGCCCGACACCGGCCGCGTGCGGGTGGCTGAGCAGTGGGCGGAGCGCCTGGGTGGGGCGCCCCTGGCCTTCGTGCACAAGTCCCGCGACCTGACCGTGCCGAACCAGGCCGTGTCCAAGACTGTGGTGGGCCAGGTTCAGGGACGCACCTGCGTTTTGATCGACGACATGATCGACACCGGCGGCACCATCGCAGGCGCCGTTCGCGTCCTCAAGGACGCCGGCGCCAAGGATGTCATTATCGCCGCCACGCACGCCGTGTTCTCCGACCCGGCCGCCGAGCGCCTCGCCAACTGCGGAGCACGCGAGGTCGTCGTCACCGACACCCTGCCGATCCCTGAGTCCAAGCGCTTCGAGACACTGACGGTGCTTTCCATTGCCCCGCTGCTGGCACGGGCCATCAAGGAAGTCTTCGAGGACGGCTCGGTCACCAGCCTGTTCGACGGCGATGCCTAACCCTTAGCTTGTACCGTCCAGCGGCCGCCTCCCTCACCGGGAGGCGGCCGTTGGCGTCTGGCGGACATTCCACGCAGTGTTCATGATGAACCTGGCGCCGAGTGGCACCGGGCGCCAGGCTGGCTGCCAACTCCGCTCCGGCGGTCGCCGAAAATCGTGCCGCCCACACAACGGTCAGCCGCCCGCCGTCGTTCTGCTAAACTTGTTCAGTAAACCTTGGCGAGGGAAGCTCCATTTGCGAGTTTCCGTGATCGACTGGGTCCCACAGCTCCTGAATCTTTGATGGATTGTGTTGACCTGTTTAGTCCACGCCCACCACTAAGTATGAAGGAGCTTTTTTCATGTCCGATTTGAACCTGACTGGCGAAGTACGCACCGAATTCGGCAAGGGCGCGGCACGCCGCATCCGCCGCGCAGACCAGATCCCCGCCGTCATCTACGGCCACGGCGCAGCCCCCCTGCACCTGGTTCTGCCCGAGCGCCTGACCGTTCGCGCCATCCGTGCCTCCAACGCACTCTTGACCATCACCGTTGACGGCGAAAAGCACCTTGCCCTGGTGAAGGATGTCCAGCGCGACCCCGTACTGCAGATCGTTGAGCACATTGACCTTCTGACAGTCAAGAAGGGCGAGAAGGTCATTGTTGACGTTCCCGTCCACCTCGTTGGCGAGCCTGCTCCTTCCGTCGTTGTTAACCAGGAAGAAATGACCGTCAGCCTTTCCGCAGACGCCACGAACGTTCCCAGCCGCATTGAGGTTGACATTGCAGGGCGCACCCCCGGCCAGCACATCTTGGCCAGCGGGCTGGTCCTGCCTGCCGGTGTTGAGCTGGTCAACGAAGCCGACCTGCTCATCGTGCACTTTGCCGAGCCGGTCGTCATTGCTGAAGTTGAAACCGAAGAAGCTGCTGCAGAGTAACCAGCAACTCTCATGAGTGATACTTGGCTTGTAGTCGGGCTCGGGAACCCCGGGCCCGGCTACAGCCGCAACAGGCACAATATTGGTTACATGGTGGTTGAGGAACTTGCCTCCCGCCTTGGGGCCACTTTCAAGACCCACAAAGCCAAGGCGCTGGTTGCCACCGGCCGCTTGGCGATCGGTGGGCACAAACTGATTTTGGCCAAGCCCGCCGTTTTCATGAACCTCAATGGAGGCCCGACGGCGGCACTCGCCAAGTTCTACAACCTCCCCGCCGCGAACGTCATCGCCGTCCACGACGAAATCGACATTCCCTTTGACACCGTCAAGCTGAAAATTGGCGGCGGTGAAGGCGGGCACAACGGCCTGCGTGACATTTCCCGGACCCTGGGAACCAAAGACTATTACCGTGTGCGTGCCGGAGTCGGCCGCCCGCCCGGCCGCGCCGACGCCGCCAGCCACGTTTTGCGCGACTTCTCCTCGACCGAAAACAAGACGCTGCCGTTTTTGATAGACAATGCAGCCGACGCTGTCGAACTGCTTGTGGCCGAGGGCTTGTTGGCCGCGCAGGAGCAATACCGCTAAAGCCGGTCCGTCAGCTATTGCCGGCTGGGCTGGCACAAATGCCACACGTGAGCTACGTCACGCATTCGCACTGTTAGAATCAGCTAAGTCACGACTGTGCGGAGATTGTTGCGTCCGCCTAGGAACTCGTGTCATAGGGGGTCTCTTCAATGACGAGTGTATGGGGTGGCCCAGCACCTCAGGGCGCGGACGGGAACGCGCAAAAAACCAGACGACGGGCCATGGGTGCGGAGGACCGGCGGAAGTGGTCGTCCTTTGCGAGGCAAGACGTCATCGCCTCCACCATGGAACAACTGGCCAACTCCAAAGTTTACGGTGTCGCCATCATTGGCCCGCGAGGAGTCGGGAAGACAACTCTGGCGCACGCGGTTGAAGCTAGGCTTCACTCCAGTACTCATGTCATCAATCTATTCGGAACCGGTTCAGGCGCTGAAGCTCCGTATGGTGCTTTCAGCCTTCTCATGGCCAGACTGAGCGAGTACCAAAGCGAATCACCCACCATGATCCTGCAGAAGCTGACGAAACTTATGGCACAGGATTCTCAGGGTAGGCCCACTGTCATCATGTTGGACGATCTACCGGGCGTCGACACGGCCAGTACAGGTGTATTAATACAGTTGTTGCTCTCTGGGACAGCCAAATTAATGGTCATGGCCCGGAGCTTGTCCGAATTGCCGGATGACCTCGTTTGGATGATCAAGGATGGACTCTTGGCCTCAGCGCGCCTCAGTGACTTCACTCGTGCAGAGGTTCGCATGTTGCTGGGAAGGGCGCTTCAGGGCTCGGTCGCGGAGTCTGTAGTTTCGTCACTGCACAACTTGAGCGCCGGCAATCCACTGGCACTGGAAGCCTTGGTCCGCGAGAACCTCGCGCGTGGAGCATTGCGCCAGCACGGTGGAGTCTGGGTGTTGGAGGGGCCGGAGCGCGAAGCCACAGATAACATACTGGTGGAGTTGGTTGAATCCCGGCTGGCCCGACTGCCTGGACCTGCGCGGACGGGACTGGAGAAGTTGGCTCTTTTGCGTACGGCACCATTCTCGGTTGTTATGCACGCTTTGAGCCCCGATGTCGTTTCAGAACTGGAGGAGCGGGGTTTCTTGTCCGTGAGTTCCGGCCTCAACGGCATGGTTGCCTTTACAGAACCGTATATTGCGGAAACGCTCAGAGGTCAGCTCAGCCGCGTGGACAGGGCACTGCTGTTCGACGAGATGGCCGGTATTTTGGCGTTGGATCCTGCGACCATGGACAAGCAGCAATTGCTGGCGTTTGCGGCGTGGGCGAACGATGCCGGCATGGCACTGAATCCCAAAGTCGCCTTGGCGGCCGCACAGGCGGCAGTGCAATATCTTGATCCGCAGCTGGCGCTGGCGTGCACCGTGCAGATTCGCCCCGGGCACCCCCTGGGTGTGCAAGCTGCCCAAATCCGCAGCCGGGCCTACAACATTCTGGCCAACTACACGAAGGCCGTGGCGTCTCTGCAAGACGTTGATGCAGAGGCTCTGGCCGCCCTGCCGCTGACGGCATACGCGTCATGGGCCGTTGACTTGGCAGCTGCTCTGCTATGGGTGCCGGGCGGGTATGCACGTATCGAAGTGCTCTTGGCCAATTTGAGCTGGCGCATCGACCACGCTGACATCGATGACGACCTAAAGCAGGCTGAAAAGTACCTGCAGCTGGCTCGTTTTGAATTTCAAGTGCACCGCGGGGAATTCGCTCAAGTGACACAGGAACTCACAGACTGCAGCCAGGATCCCAGCGACCGGAAATTTCGGCTGAACTGTGCCAGTCTGTTGGTTCTCGTTTTCGCCGTGACCGGACGCGAGCTGGATGCCATCGATCTCTATGAGACTATTTCCCTCGAGGTTGAAGAGCACGATCTCGTGCTTCGCATGCGTGACTGGAACATGCATGGCCTGGTTCTGGCCTTGACCTGGACTGGGCAGTGGCGGGCGTGTGAATCGACCTTGACGGCAGCCACCGAGCTCTCCTCCGGGCTGACGCAGCATCGAGGCGCTGTGATGGAGCTGGCTTTGGGTATCGCCTACGTCTATGCCGGACGAGGAACGCAAGCGGCAGACGTGCTGCTCGTGGCCGCGGCGCAACTGGAAGTGCGAGACACCTACAACAGTTTGAAACTGGTTTACTCCGCCCTGGCGTTCTCATTTGCCCAAATTGATGATGCGCCGAACGCACACCGGTATTTGGCGAAGGCGCAGGGCATTGATCCGTGCACCCTGTGGGTGAACCGGTACATGACCGAGTTCTTCCAGCTCATGGCTCTCCGGTGGCTCGATGACCCCTCGGCAGCCGCCAAATTGTTGGCCAGCGCGGAGAGTGATATTGCCAAGGGCCGGTTCAGCACCGCATCCATGAGCCTTTTCGGAGCCACCACCTACGGCAAGGATGGACAATTCAGGCTGTTGGAGGAAACGTCACTCAAAAGGCAGGGGCCTATGGCGGCGGTGAATGTGGCGCTGGCTCGGGCACACCGGACCAGGAACCCTTCCTTGGCTCTCAAGGCGGCAGAAATCGCACGCGATCTTGAACTGGCCGCAGTTGAGTCCCGTTGTCTCGTGGTGGCACTGGAACTATCGCGCAATGCTGGGGAAATGGGGCTGTGCCGGGAGGCCCAACGGCGGCTCGACCTGCTCATGCCTCAGGTTCCAGTGCTGCCCTTAGTGCCCAACAATGCGGCAGTCCCACTGACCACGAGAGAACGACAGATCACGGCGCTGGCCGCCAGGGGCATGGCCAACCGGGAGATTGCGGCGCGCATCGGTGTTTCGATCCGAACAGTCGAAGGCCATTTGTATCAGGTGTTTGCCAAGATGGGCATCACCTCCCGGTCTGAGCTTGAGCAGGAGACTAAGCTGTGACGGACGAAGTGGGGCCGTCAAATAGGCATCACTCACTACTGAATTCGCCGTTCTGCCGCGAGGATGAATTGGCAGACGTCCTCTCGGCCATCCGATCAGAGGGAAGCCAGGCCGTCTTCATTACCTCGGACAATGGTTTGGGCGCATCCACGATCCTGCGGGAGCTCATTGCCGTTGTAGAGGATCACGTGCCGGTGCTGGCCATCCACAGTTCACAGTCGTTGGCGAAAATTCCTTATGGCGTCCTGGCGCCCTTTTTGTCTGCTGTAGGAACGGGCGAAGCAAGTATCCGTCTGGCCGTGCTGCGTGGTGTGCTGGCAGAATTGAAGCAGAGGCAGGAAGAACTTGTTCGGTGTCGGATAAAGGGTATCGGCAAGTCCAGAGGGCTCCCCGCCCAGGCTAACGATGACCCCGGACGTGATGACCCGCCCATGATTGTCATCGATGACGCCCATTTGATGGACGCGGCCACAGCCGAGCTGATCGTCAGCTTGGTGCGTGGTGGAACGGTGAATTTGGTGGCCGCCCACTCCAGCCGGCATGCTCTGCCCGAACCGCTCCCGAAACTGTGGACCGACGGGATGGCAGAAAACACCGTACTGCAGCCGTTGGATCAGGAACGAACACACGCGTTTTGTGAGCGCTTGTTGGGAGGGCAGGTGCTGCAGGCTACGGGATGGCATTTTTGGACTTCATCCGGCGGCAATCCGCTCTTCCTGCGACTGTTGGTGGTGGAAGCATTGGAGCGGGGATTCCTGAGCAAACGCAGGGGCATCTGGGTCGTTAACCCGAATGTGTCCCTCCACAGCCCGGATTTGACGGAAGCAGTCCGTCGGGAGTTGCGCGGCATATCCCAGCAGGCATCGGAGGCCCTCAACCTAATCGCACTGTCGGAACCTGTGGAAGCATCCGCTATTGAGACGCTGACCGGAATCCTCCCGGTCCGGGAGCTGCTGGATGGAAACATGGTTCGTTTCATCCGGCCGAACTCGAAGCTGCTGGGCCTGGTTAACCCCATATTTGGGGATGTGGTGCGGGAAATGGTGCCGATATCGCAGAGCCGGCTGCTCCACCAACGGTTGATCCACGAACTCGAAGGCCCTCCCACTGACAAGGAAGCTCTCCTTCGCCGGGTGGTGTGGTCGGTGGACGTGGGCGTTGAGGTCCCGGCAGACCGTCTGCTGGCTGCCGCAGTTTTGGCCAGCAAATTGTTCCAATCCCAGACAGCGCTGGAGCTGGCAAGCCAGATTCGCGGCGAGGAGTATCGGCTGCGGGCAAGCATGGTGCGGGCCCGCGCGCACTACAATTTGGGCGAATACCAGAGTGCCCTGGCACAGATGGAATCTCCCGAGCAGACGCCGGGCAGTGTCGAGGAGCTGTTGTTTGGGAGTCTTTTGCGGGCGTCCACCAGATCTGCCTTGGGCATGTCCGTGGAATTCCTGGCGGCAGATGCGGCTGCCCTGCGCAGACAGGGGGCACAAATGGCGCAGCTGAACCCGGCGGAGGGAGAGACCATTGTTGGACTCAGCGAGTCCGGTGCGGTGTTCATTGAGCTGATGATCCTTTCTCGCCAGGGCCGTTATTCCGATATGACGGCACCTATGTCGTGGTTGACAGCCGCTCCCGGCATTTCCGAGCCTTCAGCCCGGCTCAACCGGGCCATGGTTCTCACCATGGACTCCGAGAGGCTCAGCGCGCAGGGCTTTCCCGTGCGAGGAATGGCCCGGGCCGCCGAGGCGTATGCGCTTGAGCACTCGGAGGAAAACGACGTCTTCTTTCTGCCCGAGAGTATTTTGCTCCGTCACCTGGCGGCGGCCATGTGTTGTGGGGATTGGCAGGGCGCCACCAAGGTTTTGGAGGAGTTCTCCTTAGAGACCGGGCCGGCATTTTTTTCCTTTGGCGGGGGTGCCAATGTGGTCCGCGGCATGGCGTTCCTACGCGGCGGCCGGGCATCAAACGCGCTTGAAGTCCTGCTCGCCGGCGTCGACGCCCTCCAGCTCAGCGACCCCCAGCAACTGTTGGGCTTCTGTACAGCCATGGCCGCCTATGCCGCAGCCCGGGTGGGCAAGATGGCGCTGGCACGGCAGCTGGTGAATTCCCATGTCGAGGGACGTTGTATTTTCCTGGTCGTTTCACACGAACGCGCCTACCTTGCTGCCGCGATACATTTGTTGAAGAACGACGGCGGAGTGCCGGCTGAACTGGTGGCCCTCGCCGACGCGGCGCTCGCCGACCGCTCCACCACTTTGGAACTAAACGCCTTGGCTCTCATTGTCGAACTTGGGGACATGAGCGTTGTCCCGCGGCTGGCACGGGTTGCGGCAGAAGTTGAGGGCCACTGGGCGCTGGCCCTTTGCGGGTATGCGCGGGCCCTGCAGGACAGGGACGGGCCGCGGCTGGCCCAGGCCGGAGGAGTGCTCAGCCGGGCGGGACTGCTCGGTTTTGCCGAACAGGCGCTCGAGCTTTCAGCCAGGTGGATGGGGGAGAACAGCCCCAGAAACCGGATGCGGGAAGTGAACGCCAGCTTGCAGCAAGTGAAAGAGGAACTGGGCCAACGGACGCACGCCACCATTCTTCCGGCCACTTCCACGGAATCGCTCCGGCAGCCATCGGCGCAACTGACACGTCGGGAACGTGAGGTTTCAAATTTGGCCGGCGCGGGACTCACCGACCGGGAGATCGCCGGCGAGCTCGTGCTGTCCCTTCGAACAGTGGAGGGTCATCTCTATCGTGCCTACGCGAAGCTGGGCATTTCCGGTCGAGAGGAACTACGCGAGCTGACCGAGTAGTCGAACTTCGTGAATGGGGTGTTGCTACCTGCGAAGCGAGTGGTCAGCCTAGGTTCACACCCACTGCCCGTGAGCTGCCACTCATGTCAAGGATCGGACAAAGCATGGACTGCTGATGCGAAATCTGTTGTCGGAATGCACCGTTCAACCGCGCCATTGCTGGCAACTGGGGCTGGTGGCAGGGGACGGCAGCTGAGAACTTCCACCGGGTTGCGGTTGCTCGGACCGAGTACACCTGCTGGTGGCGGTGCCGCCGAGTACGTGGGAAACAAGTACTCACTACGGATGTTTCAGAACATGGTGACTTGTAGCGTAAAGAGCACCAGAAGAAATCAAATGATTCGTCGTCAAAGGTCTCAAAACATGTCTCATTTAATCTTGGAATCCCAACTGGCTGTTGGCATTCCGGAAGCGTCAACCCTTGGGGAATTTCAACTCAACGAAGCCGTACTTCACGTCCGGCCGGCTCTAGTAATGGCGGTCACAGCTGCATTGCGCAGTCAAGACCATTGCGGTGCCCTCTTGATTGGCGACCATGGAGTCGGCAAGACATTCATTGCCAGACAGGCCATGGAAGAAATAGCCGGCCAATGCCTCACGGTGTCATTGCGCGGAAGCGAAGCCACTTCGAATATAGCCTTTGGCGCGTTGGCGCCGCTGATGGGGGCCATGAAAGACCCACATTTGGACAATCCCCTGGCCGTGCTGCGGAGTGTGACACTGGAACTTGATGAACGTGCCAACGGCCGGGCCGTCATCCTCTTCCTTGACAACGTCCAGTTCCTCGATGCACAGTCGGCAATGATTGTTGGCCAGCTGGTCGTCAACCAGGCAGCCAGGCTGCTGCTGGCTTGTGATTCCCTCGCAACCGCACCTCAAGAGATCATAGGGTTGTGGAAGGACGGACTGCTCCGGCGAGTCGATGTCCCGGTATTTTCAGAGGATGAAACGAGGCAGTGGCTGCAACTGTTGCTCCAACTGCACATATCCGAAGCCGCCACCATGGCGCTCTGGGTTGCCAGTGGTGGCAACCCCCGCCTTCTGCACGCAGTGCTGCTGGAACAAATTGAGGCCAAGGTGCTGGTCAAAAATGACGATGTTTGGGTGCTGACCGGCCTGCCCTTTGCCTGCACCGGAAATACTGCGGACACCCTTTTGGCGTCCGTGGTGTCGCTGCCCGCAGCCGAGCGTCAAGTGGCAGAGGCACTCGCGCTCTCCGGTGGCATGTCCATCAATCATGTGATGGACTTCTGCGAACCCGCGGCAGTCGACTCCCTGCAGAAGCGCGGATATCTGGCCCTGTCCCACGGTGAAAACGGGGGCGCCCAACTGGCCAACAAACTACTCGCCGGGGTGCTCGCTGAACAGGTCACGGTGGGACGGAGTCGGGAGCTGTTCCAGTTGGTGACAAAGGTGGCAGGGACAAACGGTGCAACCAGCTCATCAAGGGTCGCCATGTCCGTGTGGGCCATCGAGTGCGGACACCCGCTGGATCGGAACCAGGCGGTCGCAGCGGCGCGGGAAGCCACCAACATTGGCCGTCCGGAGCAGGCGGAGTACATTCTCGACGCGGTCACCGACCATCCGCATGATTTTGCGCTCGGCATCGAGCAGGCGAGAGCCTCCCTGGCCATGGGAGAACAGAACCGGGCAAGGTCGATGATTCTTCAGCTGATTTCACGCCGGGACAAAGCCACACAGCAGCAGCAGCTGGAGCTGCTGCTGCTCCGCAGCCGTCTCTCCCGCGGTTCGGGTCAGGAAGACGCCGATTCCCGCGTTGCCCTGGAGGAGATCACTCGCCTCCTGGAGGAGACCGAATCCAACCAGTCCACGGATGCTGCGGAGGAGTCCAACCTGCGCGAACTGCTGAAGCTGGCCTTGGCCGAACATGCCATGTACGAGGGCCGCCACGTTGAGATCGAACCTCAACTCAGGGAAATCTACGCCTCCGATGAGACCAAGACGACCAAGCGGTTGGCAGCACTTTGGTTGATGGAGATCTGGATTTTGACCGGCCGGGTGGCGGACGCTGACCGGATCGCCGCTGAAATAGACTTCTACGACGTCGTCGGAGACGATCCGGCCAGCACTGGCGAACATTGTGGATCTGCCTTGATCGGCGCTGTAACTACATCCCTACTGGCCGCCAGGACAGGTACACACAAGTGGAACGAGCCGGCTGGCATGTTCAACCGGGCTCGGGAAACGTCGCTGGAAGAGCTGGTTTACGGGCTGAATTTGGCATACCACGGCAGCAGCGACCAGGCCCTTGCCTCGCTGCTTCCCGCCGCCAGCCAGCTTAACCGGCTTGGCGAATTCGGTGCAGCGGCGCTGGCCTACTCCGCCGCAGGCTACGTCCACGCCCTGAAGGCTGAAACTGACGAGGCCGAGGTGTGCCTGCGTCGGGGGCGGTCAGCGAAAGCGACGGGCTCTCGACTGCTCACACTTGCCAATGCTTATTTTCAGGTCATGACGGTCGCGGAGCTGGGCTCGGATGAAAAGGCCGTCGTCAGGCTCTTTGCACTCGCCGACGAGGAACGCCGCTTTAAAACCGTTAGCGTGGAGTTGGCTTTCGTTTCCTCAGCCATTCGTTTCGGAAACGTGTCGAGTGCGCGGAGACTCGTTGACCTGGCCGAACGCGTACAGGGAGAACAAGCCCGCATCTTTGCCAATTTTGGCCAGGGACTGCTGGCGCGTGACGCTTCCCGGCTGGTAACCACAGCCGAGTCCGCCCTGGCCCACGGCGACCATGTGCTCGCCCGCGATGTGTCACGGGCGGCCCTCAAGATTGCCAGGGAAAATCTCGACAAGGTGAACATGCGCCTGGCCCAGCAGCTGATCCGCACCGCGGTGCTGACGCTTGGGCGGGTACAGCCAAGCACCGATGACGGACAGGTGCTGACCCTGCGGGAACAGGAGATTGCCATTCAAGCTGCGGAAGGGGCCAGCAACAAGGCCATTGCAGCAAGGATGCATATTTCCGTCCGCACCGTGGAAGGCCACCTGTACCAGGTGTACTCAAAGCTTCAGGTCACCTCGCGGGCAGAGCTTCGGGACACGCTGGTGTAGATAGCTTGGCCCGGTCCGCGGATCGTTCGCCGCGGTTAAGATAATCCAGAATTTGGTCGACGGCGTCGGCCAGGGGAGTGATGCTGGTGTCCAGCTGCAGGCTGGCGTCGCCGGGCACCTCGTAGGGGGCGTCCACCCCGGTGAAATTCTTGAGCTCACCTTTACGAGCGCGGGCGTAGAGACCCTTGCGATCCCGCGCTTCGCAGACATCCAGCGGTGTGGAGATGTGGACCAGCACGAAACGGCCGACAGCTTCGATCATGCCGCGCACTTCCTGCCGGGTCTTGTCGTACGGTGCGATCGGTGCGCAGACCACTATGCCGCCAGCTTGGGCAATGAGTGAGGCCACCCAACCCAACCGCCGAATATTTGCCTCCCGCTCCTCCTGCGAGAATCCCATCCCGGGGGACAAAATTCGACGCACGTCGTCCCCATCCAGCAAGGTGATGGGGCGCGAGGAACATGTTTGCAGATTTTCCACCAGCGCCCGGGCTACCGTTGATTTTCCGGAGCCCGAAAGCCCGGTCAGGAAAATGACCGTCCCGGACAGTGTGTCTGTGGTTGTACTGCCTTCGCTTCGGGCCTCGGACAGCGGTGCAGCGGCAGCGCTGCGTGGAGCATGAAAGCTCAAGACGCTCGCTGCGCCCAAGTTGCCGAGGACGTGCAGATACAGGGCATGCGCCGCTTCCCCGTCCAGTGACGGCAGAACCAGCAGCCCGACGGCGGCATCCGGCAATTGTGCCGCGACCGCCCGCAACTCCGTCAGCAGCGGAACAACCGTGTATTTCCCGTGCGGTTGGGGCCCGCAGACGGCGATCAAAAGGACATGCCTTCCGGACTGCGTGGCCTCCGTGATGACCTGTGCCAATTCCGCCGCTCGCGGCGTCGAGGAGAAGATGGCCACCAAGGCGTTCTCAGCTTGCGGGGACAACGGCGAAGTGATGCGCAAATGTCTGGCAGGCGGGTGCTCGGGGGACCGCAGCGCACTGATCTGTCCGGCGATGTGTGCCAGGCCGGGTCCAGATTCCGCCGTGGCCGTGGCCGTCACAAGGAACACCGGGGTCCCGTCCGCGTCCGTAATGGTCAATGTGCCACCCGCCAACGCCGCAGCAGCGATTGGGCTGGGTATCTCGAGCTGGAACGGCACTGGCCAATCATCGGGCACATGGCCTGGGAGACAATATTCGTTGGCGGGCGCATACAATCCGCCCGCCAACAGCTCCAACTCGTCCAATGCGGCACCCGTGAGCGCAATGCGGGGCAGAACTTGTGGGATTTCGTGGTCAGGTCTCATGAGTCTCGGCAATCTACTTGTGGGCGGCATTGTCGTGGGCAATCCGCACACGTCGCATGTCTGAGGTGGCAAGGGCTGGAAGGCCATGGCGCCGGCGCAGGAGCATCCACGCCAGAGGTGCCAGAAGCAGGGCGAGAACGAGAATGACAACGGTCGTTTGATTGGTGACGTCAAGCATTTTCAAACCGGATGCCAGCAGTACAAAAGCCAATGCACGGCGAATGAATCCGCCCGAGAGGCGGCTTGAAAGTTGAGCCCCCAGATAGACGCCAGGGATGCTTCCGATCAACAGGGGAAGGGTGAGTCCCAGGTCCAGGTCACCAAAAAAGGCATGTCCTAGGGCCGCTGATGCCACCAACGGAACTGCCTGGAAGAGGTCGGTCCCCACCAGCTGATTGGCTTTTAGCGCGGGATAGAGCATCATCAGGCCGATGATAATGATGGAGCCGGAGCCGACGGAGGTCATGCCCACAATGAGGCCACCAATGATGCCGAGGATTATGGTGGGGACCGGCCGGATGCGCGGCGGCAGCTCAGACGCGGGCTTCGGGAGCAGGCGTCCGCTGCGTTTCTTGGCCCGCTCCACCATTTTTAGATAGGACCGCACTGCCAGCAGGGTTGCCGACACCAGCAGCGCGACGCCCAGGGCAAGCTTTACCCCGATCTGCACGGACTGCCCCGGACCCATCCATTTTAGGATCAGTACCCCGCAGAAGGCCGCGGGCACTGATCCGACCACCAACCACATCACTACTCGCAGGTTGACGGTCTTGTTCCGCCAGTGCACCCATGATCCGATCGGTTTCATGACGGCGCTCGCCACCAAGTCACTTGAAACTGCGGCCAAGGGAGGCACGCCGAAAATCAACACCAGGGCCGGTGTCATCAGCGCGCCACCACCCATGCCGGTCAGACCGACAACAATGGCGACACAGAAGGCGGCAACAACTAACCAAACGTCCATAAGCACAAATGGTGCCACCGTCCAGGAACCGAAAATAGACGTAGCCAGCGGGAGCAGCAAGTGTCAGAAAAATGGATTACACAGTAGTCCAGTAGGAAAAGTAAGTAATCGTCACTCTCGCGTGCAAGCTCGGTGGAACCTAGTGTGGCGGATACCTGCCTGAACCAGTTCCGGCACTGAGCCATGAGGAGGCCGGCCGTGCACGCGACCGCCAAAGCTGACTACGCTTTGCGGGCTTTAGTCGAGCTTTCACTGCACGACGGCGAATTGGTCACCCGGGATGTGCTGGCTGCACAACAGCAGATTCCGGCTAAATTTCTCGAATCGATATTGGCTGAGCTAACACGCAGCGGGCTGCTCATTGCCAAGCGGGGAGTGGGAGGCGGCTATCTGCTGGGACGCCCGGCAGCGGAGATTACAGTGGCAGATGTCATCCGCGCCGTCGATGGCCCGCTTGCCGGCGTGCGCGGGCGGCGGCCCGAGGATGTGGAATACCCGGACTCCAGTGCCAGCCTTCGTGATGTGTGGGTCGCGGTTCGGGCCAGCATCCGCACGGTCCTCGAACAGACCACTCTGGCGGACGTGGCTGCCAAACAGCTTCCGGAGGATGTCACGGCACTGCTCCAAGTCAAAGGAGCCTGGCTGCGCCGTTGACACCCGTGGGAGGATTTCTGCCCCAAAACCCCGATGGCGTCGATTTCGAGGGAATGGTCAGTGCCCGGTGATTAGTCAGTGCCGGGTAAATGCCTGGCGGATTCGCCGGAGGGCAATGGGTCCTGAATGGGTGGCAGACAGATGCTCCAGCTCTTCCTGAAGTTTCTGACCAGCAAGTTCCGGGTGGGATGTGCGGGGCGGAGTGCGAACACTTTCAGGATTTCGCAGCGCAGCCTCCAAGGCGCGGACCAGTTCCTCGGCCGACTCGGCGGCAATGGCCTCACCCAGTTTGGCCATCGTCCGGGTAAAGGCAATCTGGTGCCCATCCACTACCTCGTGAAGGTCGGGCCGGCGGGGAACGGCTATCGGCACGTGCCCGACGGACCTGGCATCAAGAATGGATCCGGGCCCGCCTTGGACCACAACCACGGTCGCGTTCTCGTAGAGCCGCAACAGTTCCGGTCGCGGCATCCGGTCCCGAGCCACGGCCATTAGCGGTGGTCGGCTGGCGCCGTGCTGGACCAGGCACGTTGGTGGGTCGCTCATGGAACGGAGCCATTCATCGATCCAGTCCACGAGACGGTCGAATTTATGGTGATCGGTACCCAGCGACACGACAATTGACGGCTCACTCCGTTCGGCCGTCACAACAGTTGCCCAATGTTAACGGCCTCAGGATAGTAGACCAGCTGTTCATCCCACTGCACACAAAAAAGATCTGACAGGGGATAGCAGATTCGGCCGCTCAAGGTTGGCATCGTGATGCGGTCAAAGCATTCGATGTACACAGTTTTGATGCCGAGGATTCGGGCCACGATGAAGAATGGCACGCTGACGGCTGCCCCTGCAGAAATGACCACGTCAGGTCGGTTCCGCAGCAAAGTGGGCCAAGCCAGCAATAGATTACGGAAGGCATTGGGCAGGTTCCTTGTTGTGGGGAAGTGGCACCAGGTAACTTCTTCACCTGCCAAGACGGCCTCGACTTCCGGGCGGCGAAAGGTAACCCAGCTTCTGGAATTGTTTTCCCACCAGCTTTCCAGCGCTACCAACTGGGCGAGGTGCCCCCCTGCGGAAGCCACAAGCATCAATTTCATTTTGAGTCCTTCCCCCTGGCGCCCGGGCGTCGGCGCCGTATTCTGATCGGTGCCGGCACTTTCCCGGGGCCGCATGAATGTTTCCCTGCAGCCACGAGCGTCGAGTTCACTTGACGTCCCAGGCCGGCACCTGCCAGTTTTCTGATGCCACCGAGCCTAGGTCCGGTCCGCTGAGAACGCCCGAGTACTAAATACCTGATTCCGCAGGGGGATTACGCGCACTGAAAATAGTGGGTGGCCAGCACCGAATGCGGCACGTAATTCACTCGCAGTCCAAGTAGAACCGGCGGGCGGCGGGGTAATTCCCGGGTATCGCCGCCGCCAATCTCCGTAACGTCTACCCGTGCTTCTCTGCCTGGAGCTTCCTAGGCTTTTACATGTGGGATGCGTTGAGGGTTCTCGATCTGTCGCAGTGATGAAATCAGCTGGATCCACTGGGGATTCCTGGAGTCATTATCAGCTGTGGCGTTGACGGAATTTTTGAAAGCATGATCGTGTCCCGTCGCTTTAACCGCTTCATGCCCGTGAAGAAAGTGGGCAGCACAGGTCTCCCCCTGGTCGGGAGCCGGCGGCGGAGGTGTCGTCTGAGACCGCGACACCACCCCCAGTCGCCGCCGGCTCCTTTTGCTTGTCGTCCACGCGTAATACGTGGGTCAACAGTGACAGATTCGAGTACCGCCTACTGGTGTCACTCGGAACAATGGTCAATACGCTCAATGTAGTGGTTTGCACTGCTAGGAATTGAAGAAATGGTGTCAAAAATGGTCTTGGGAATTCCGTCCAATAACTTGATGGCGAACCGTGCGCGGCATGCACCCACCCAGATCGAACCTGTCGAATTCTCGGCAGGATTCTGGCGGAGGGACTGCAAGGAGCACCAAACTTCGGCAGGGGAGTCGTGCCAGTTTTTGGTGCGAAGATTCGTGCGCGAAGTCCTCAAAACGGAGCCGGCGGTGTTGATGCCTTGGCTTGCCCAGGCATCTCCCCAGCCACCGTCGGCTCCCCGCCGCAGGCTCGCCTGCAGAGGGCGGGAATCGACAAGCGCCCCTCTCACAGCAGGAGGCTGGTGACCATGCGCCCGTTTGGACAGGGTTCCGGAGATTCAGGCATTAGGCGTCTCGTTGCTGACCCTGCGATATTGGCGACCGGGATGGGACGCCTTCCCTTGAAGGTCGCGCCCCCGCTTGCGTTCGACGGCGCAGCCCCGAATCACCATCCTTCAAAGCTTCGCCGCCAGCACGGCGCAGCACCGGCATATGCACTAATTTGGGCCCGCCGGTATCGGGCGAAGATTCTTGTCACAGATGTTGTCTTGATCCTTTTTGCGGTCCTGCTCTGCTCGCAGGCGGTGCAGAGCAGCCCGACACTGACCTGGCAACGAGGCATGGCTGTCAACGTCGGTATTTCACTGACGTGGCTGACCACCTTGTGGCTGTGCCGCACCCGGGACCCCAGGCTCGTTGGATTGGGTCCCGGGGAGTACAAAAGCATCATCAGGGCCAGCAGCGCCGCATTCGGGTTTTTGGCCGTGGCTTTCCTGTTTGCCAACGCCTACCATATGAATCTTGTCTTCTTAATGACAATGCCGGTTGGGACGGCGGCACTCCTTGTGGGCCGTTGGGGATGGCGCAGATGGCTTACACGCCAGCGCGCCTACGGACATTATCTCTCCCGCGTCATCGTCCTTGGCACGCACGACGACGTCACGTACGTTGTCGACCAGATCACCAAGAAATCCGGAGCCGCCTACGAGGTTGTGGGTGTGGCGCTGGAAAGCGACAACAACGGCGAAGCCGTCACGGTGGGGCAGGCAAGAGTGCCTGTGGTTGCGGGGCTGGACGGGATCTTTGCTGCCGTGGAGGAATTCAACGCCGATGCCGTGATCGTAGCCGGTCAGGTTTCCCGTGGCAGCAGTTATCTTAAGGAACTTGGCTGGAAGCTGGAGGAAAGCGCCACCGAGCTGGTGGTTGCCTTGTCGTTGACCAACGTCGCTGGGCCACGCATCCAGATGCGCCCCGTCGAGGGGCTTCCGCTCATGCACGTGGACCTGCCGCGCTTCACCGGCTACAAGCACCTGCTCAAACGGTCTGTGGACATTGTCGCTTCGGCCATGGCGCTGCTGTTTCTCCTGCCGGTCTTCACCATTCTCGCCGTCATGATCAAACGAGACTCCGAGGGGCCGGTTATTTTCCGCCAGAAGCGCGTCGGCCGCGACGGCAACATCTTTGAGATGTACAAATTCAGGTCCATGTGTGTGGACGCTGAGGCCGAACTCAACCGTCTGGCTCATTTGAACCAGGGTGCCGGATTGCTCTTCAAGCTGCGTGAAGACCCCAGAGTTACCAAGGTTGGGGAATGGATGCGGCGCCACTCGCTGGATGAGCTCCCGCAGTTCGTCAATGTTCTGAAGGGGCAGATGTCCCTGGTTGGCCCTCGTCCGCCGCTGCCATCCGAGGTGGCTCGTTATGACCGGAACGCCTACCGCCGGCTTTACATCAAGCCTGGCGTCACCGGGCTGTGGCAGGTCAGCGGCCGTTCGGATTTGTCGTGGCAGGAGAGTGTTCGCCTCGATCTGTACTATGTCGAGAACTGGTCCCTGACCGGTGATCTCATGATCATGTGGCGGACCTTCAAGGTCATGCGCTCCCCTGAGGGAGCCTATTAGATTCAGCCGCGCAGCTGCGAACCTACAGCTCAGCCAGCGGCCGCAAATGACAACCGAACACAAATGGGGGCAACGAAATGAACAATGTAAATTCCCAAGAAGCGGGTGCAGAAAGCGACTTGGAGCTTGCTGTCCGGCTGGCCGGGGAGGCAGGCCGTCAACTTATGGAGATGCGGGCGCACGCGCTGCGGGAGGACGTCGGACCCACGGAACTGAAAAATTCGGGTGACGCCTTGTCCCAAGCTTTTTTGGGTCGTGAACTTAGTATGCTTCGTCCCGCCGACATGGTCCTGTCCGAGGAAGCACTTGATGACGCGAGCCGCACCACGAGCCCTCGAGTCTGGATCATCGACCCGCTGGATGGAACCAGGGAGTTTTCCGAGGGCCGCCACGACTGGGCCGTTCACGTAGCGCTGTGGTGCGCCGGCCGTCTGGAGGTGGGGGCCGTGGCCCTCCCCGGATTGGGGCTGGTCCTGAACAGTGGCACCGAGGCGCCAAAACGAATGCCGCTGGAGGGTCCGCTGCGCTTGGCTGTATCCCGCAGCCGAGCCTCCGAACTCGTTAAAGCACTGGCCGAAAGACTCGACGCCGTGCTAGTGCCCATGGGTTCCGCCGGATACAAGGTGGGCGCCGTGGTTCGCGGTGACGTCGACGCCTATGTCCACAGCGGCGGGCAATATGAGTGGGACTCGGCAGCCCCCGTCGCCGTCGCCGGCGGATACGGTCTGCACGTGAGTCGTATTGACGGCTCGGAGCTGGCATACAACCAGCAGGATCCTTATTTGCCGGACCTCTTGGTCTGTCGGCCGGAGCTGGCAGCAACACTCCTGGCCCACATTGCACAAATTCACCAGGCTGCAGAACCTCACATGTCAGGTCTCAACAAGGATGGGATGTACGCACGATGAAACAACCAATTTCCACCCCAAGCTTTAGCCCCAGTCAGTTGCAGTTGCTGGAGTCGGAAGCCATCTTCATTATTCGGGAGGTGGTTGCCGAGTTGGAGCGGCCGGCCATGATGTTCTCCGGCGGCAAGGACTCACTTGTCATGCTCCACCTGGCGGCCAAGGCTTTCGCCCCGGCCAGGATACCTTTTCCGGTGCTCCACATTGACACCGGCCACAACTTCGCCGAAGTCCTCTCATACCGTGACGAGGTGGTTGAAAGATTGGGTGTCAATTTGGTGGTTGGCTCCGTTCAGGACGCCATTGACCGGGGCCTGGTCACCGAGGAGCCCGGCGGCTCCCGCAATCGACTGCAGACCCGGGTCTTGCTGGATACGGCGGAGAAGAACGCCTTCAATGCACTCATGGGAGGCGCGCGCCGCGACGAGGAAAAGGCCCGAGCCAAGGAGCGGATTTTTTCCTTCCGCGACGACTTTGGCCAATGGGATCCGAAGAACCAGCGCCCGGAGCTGTGGAGCTTGTACAACACACGCGTTCACCTGGGCGAGAGCATCCGCGTGTTCCCCATATCCAACTGGACCGAGCTGGATATTTGGAGCTACATCGCCGCGGAGGGCATTGGCGTCCCATCCATCTACTACGCGCATCAGCGTGAGGTGTTTGAACGCAACGGGATGCTCTTTGGCGTGCACCAGTTCTGCCAGCCCAAATCCGGCGAGCAAACGTTTGTGGATACCGTCAGGTACCGCACGGTGGGAGACGCGAGCCTGACAGCCGCCGTCCGCTCCACAGCAGCCACGGCCACGGAAATCATGGCCGAGGTAGCTTCAACCCGGATCACCGAACGTGGTGCCACCCGCGGTGACGACCAAGTCAGTGAGGCGGCCATGGAAGACCGCAAGAAGGAGGGGTACTTCTAAAATGGATCTTTTGAGATTTGCCACGGCAGGTTCCGTCGACGACGGAAAGAGTACATTGATAGGACGCATGCTCTATGACTCCAAGTCAATATTTTCTGACCAATTGGAGTCCATTGAGAAGACCAGCAAGGACCGCGGGGACGACTACACCGATCTGTCGCTGCTGACGGACGGACTGCGTGCCGAGCGGGAACAGGGCATCACGATTGATGTGGCCTATAGGTACTTCTCCACGCCCAAGCGGAAATTCGTCATCGCCGACACGCCAGGCCACATCCAGTACACCCGCAATATGGTGACCGGGGCCTCTACTGCGGATGCCGCCGTCGTGCTCGTTGATGCGCGCAAGGGGCTGAGTGAACAGAGCCGGCGGCACGCCTTTCTGGTCTCGCTGCTCCAGGTCCCGCACCTGGTGCTGGCCATCAACAAGATGGACCTGGTGGACTGGTCGGAGGAGGTCTACGAGTCCATCCGAGCAGAGTTCGTGGATTTCGCCGCGAAGCTGGAAATTACGGACCTGTCCGTAATCCCCGTCTCAGCGCTGCTGGGCGACAATGTGGTGACACGGTCGGAGAACATGCCGTGGTACCACGGGCCCACCCTGCTGCACCACATGGAGACGCTGCACATTGCCAGTGACCGCAATTTGGTGGATGTCCGCTTTCCGGTGCAATACGTAATTCGGCCACACCAGAGCAGCAACCACGATTACCGGGGTTACGCGGGGCAAATGTGCGGGGGCGTGTTGCAAGTGGGGGACGAGGTGCTCGTACTGCCAAGCGGGCTTCCGACGAAGATTGCCTCGATCATGGACGCATCCGGGCCTGCCGACGTGGCATTTTCACCCATGTCAGTCACCATCTGTTTGGAGGACGACTTGGACATCTCCCGAGGAGACATGATCTGCAGAATGAACAACCAGCCGTCGGTCGCGCAGGATATTGATGCGATGGTGTGCTGGATGAGCAGCACACCGATGGCACCGGGGCAGCGCCTGGCAGTCAAACACACCACACGGAACGCGCGGGCGCTCGTCAAGGAGCTGCAATACGAGCTCAACGTCAACACCCTGCATCGCAATCAGGGTGCTACGGAGCTGAAACTGAACGAGGTAGGCCGAGTCCGATTGCGCACGACGATCCCGTTGCTCGCCGACGAGTACCGCAGAAACAGGCAAACGGGTGCATTCGTCTTGATCGACGAGTCCACCAACAGCACTGTCGGGGCCGGGATGATCCTCGCGGCCATCTGAGCGGGGTACAAGGACTGAGCAGGGCACAGGGAGGCCCGCCACACAATGTGTGGCGGGCCCCCTGTGCCCTCCGCCCAGCTCGATGTGAGCAGTGTGGGAACTTATTGCCAGTGCCATTCCCAGCCGTAGGACCCCTCAAAGCCGCCCACTACAAACGCGGCCGAGCCCGCGCCCTTGGGAACATCGAGGATCACCAGGCCATCGACCTTGGTTCCGGGTTCGACAGGGGACTCGATCAGGTCCTCGGCGGGGACGCAGCCGGCACTATTGCCGATCGGGTCAACCAACTGCTCGCCCGCAGCATCCCAGGCAGTGAATTCCATATTGGACAGGGCAAGGCTGGGCCAGCCAGAGTCAGCGAAGTTGTCCTGCGCGGCCACAGAGATTGTAATGGCGACAAATTGGCCATTGATGCTGGGCTGGGCGTCCGGGCCGGTGCACTTGAAATCGGCCTGAATGCTGTCCGCTGTGAGATCGGCAAACTGCTGGCCCGTGGCGGCACCGAAGACACTGGTCTCCCCGACCTTTTGGGCCACGTTGCCACGTGCGTTCAGCCCCAAATCCGCCAGCGGTGTGGCAGCAGGCTCTGGACCCGGGCTGACCTGTTCTGCGGGGCTGGGGGCAGGGACAGGGGCCGTTGGACCCACTGTCGCACCCACCGTCGGAGCGGCGGCCGATGACGGAGCGGCTGTCGCAGGCTGGGCAGAAACGGCGGACTTGGCAGTTGCCTGTGGGCTGGCGCTCGCCGTACTGCTCACTGGAGCCGCCGGAGCGGCAGCCTCGGGGCTGCCGGAACAGGCCGCCAGCAGCAGGGCGGCGGTGGATAGTGCAGCTAAACTGAATAGTTTCTTCACATTGAGACTCCGTGCTTGAAGTGGAAACTTTCCGCCAGTCTCCCGGCTGCCTTGATGATAAAGCAGTGTGCCGCCAGAAGGTATAGGTAGTGCCGGGCACAGCGACAGTAAACCGAGCCGAGGGATGCGTAATTGCGAATGGGTGCACGATTCGGGTCAGCCGGTGGGGATCTTGCACCGCTCGGAGGACTCCATGGTGTGCTCGTTGACAAAATTCCTGAAGGCCGCCAACACTTCCGGGCTGGAGCCCACGGCTGTGGTTCCCACACCCAGTCTCTGGCCGTCGCTCCCAACACCCGAGTGGTTCCAATAAATTAGTGCACGCAATTTCGGGTAGTCACGCAGTTGCTTGGCGGCACCGGCAAAGAATGCGGCGCTGGGCGCCGGGTTATGCGGGGAGATCGCGACACCCCACTCAGCCAACATCTGTGGTTTGTCCGGATAATTCGTGGCAGCCCAGTCATAGAATCCCGGCCACTGGCCTTCGGGGCGGTTGAGCAGGCTGCCGAGATTCGGGGTCTGGTCAATATTGAAGGCATAGGGGTCCTGGGCAATCCAGTCCACCACGTCATCGCCTGGATACAGTTCGCTGAACCACGGCTGGGTGGCAAACTTGGTGGCGCCGGTGTAGTTCACCACCGTGATCATCTGCACTCCGGGCGTGGCACGCAGCACCGTCACCACATGGCGAAAATAGTCGCGGAAGTCTGCGGCTGTCTGCCCGGAACCAGGGGTTGGATTCACCCTGGATTCCATCTCGGCACTGAGTGAGAGGAAGAACGGCGTGTCGAGGGCCTGAGCGAGGCTCCCGGCCAGTTGATGGAGATAGCTGTCCGCGGCACCATCTGCGACCTGACGCCACGTGAGATTTTCGGGGCGCCAGTTGTAGAAAAGAGTCAGGGGAGTGGCGCCTTGGTTGGCCCGGGCCGCTTCGTCGTCCGAAGGAAACAGGGTTTCTTGGCCGCGTTTGTAAAAATGGGCCACATCAACGTCTCGGCCCACCTTTGCCTCAAAGGAGCGAAGGGAGGATGTCCAGTTGTGTTCCGGGGACATCGGATTTGCTGCGACACCAAAAAGGACATTGCAGCCAACGGCTTGCGGGCCGCCTGAAACGAGGAGGGCACAAGCCAGCGACATCACGATCACTGCCACAAAATGATGCCGAGGCCGATGCACTTTTCCTCCGACTGCACGACTGGATTCTTCAGGGTATGCGAAGACGTGCCCGTGGTAAACGGGTACACCGCAAACGGGAAGACAGAAACAGCGGGGCAGGTGATGAATTCATCACCTGCCCCGCTGTTTGTGGAGGGAAGCTACTTCAAGTAGTCTTCCCCGGCCGAAGCCAGAATGTCACTCCCCACGAAGGAACGGAACGCAGACTGAACGGCAGAGTCATTGCTGATCTGCGTCCGACCTACGCTGAGAGCATTACCGGACGTGTCGACGCCGTTGGAGTCCCAGTAGACAAGAGCCTTGAGCTTGGGCAAGGTGGCCAAGTCGGCAGCCGCCGTCTTGAAGAAGTCAGCCTTGTAGCCAGGGCTCGACGCCGGCTGGTCCACTCCCCACTCGCCGATCATTTGGGGCTTGTCGGGGTAGTTTGTCGCGGCCCAGTTGTAGAATCCGGGCCAGGTCTTGGCATTCGAGGTTCGGTTGACCATGCCTTCGAAGTCGCTCAACCAGACTGAGCCAGAGCCAAAGGCATAGGGGTCCTGGGCGATCCAGTCCACCACGTCGTTGCCGGGGTAGAGGTCCTCGAACCATGGCATGCCGCCCCACTTTTCCAGGCCGGTGTAGTTCATGACGCTGACCATGTTAGTCACACCATTGGCACGCAGCACAGAGACGGTGTGGCGGAAGAAGTTCTTGAAGTCCGTTGCCGTCTGGCCGGAAGCGGCATTGGTGTTGACCTCGTCCTCCATCTCAGCGTTCAAGGACAGGTAGAACGGCTTGTTGGCATTTGACTTCATGTGGGCAGCCAACTTCTTGAGGTAGTCGTCAGCTCCGCCTTCGGCGACCTCGCGCCAGGTCAAACCGGTCGGCTTCCAGTTGTAGAACAGGATGCGGTTCTTTCCTGCTTCATCCTGGCGATTCAGCTCGGCTGCAGCCGGGAACATCGCCGACTGGCCACGCTTGTAGTAGTGGGCGATGTCCATATCGCGCCCTGCCGTTTTTTCGAAGTTGGTCAGTGCCGTGTCCCAGCTTTCACCGGAAAGCGGGTTGGCGGCTGCGCCGAACCATGCGCCACAGCTGGGGACCAGCTTGGCGGTGACAGTGCAATCGGACGGCGCCGGCACGGCCGGCTTGGTCGTCGTTGGCGGTGTCGTTACCGGCGGTGTGGTGGGTGTCGTCGCTGCAGGCGGCGTCGTCGGCGCTGGAACAGGCTGTGAGCCCTCACCGTTGTTCACCGAGATTGCCGGACGATCGGCTTCGGCGGACTCACGGGAGGCGATCCGGGTGATGCCGCCATCCGAACGTGTCAGCGCGATGGCCACGGTGCCGTCCGGGGCGGAAATTCCGGTCACTGACAGTGTCAGGTCCTGTTTGCCATTGTCGACGGTGGCATTGGCCAGCACCTTGGCGGTTGCCGGGGCGTTGTTGTAGTTGATGCCCGTCTCGGACCATGTCGAGGACTCGAGCTGCGAGGCCTGCAGTGTTCCGGCGTCGCCGCCGATAACGCGCAAGTCAATTTTGATGACGTCGCTGGATTCGATGGCGCCCAGATTGCTGAATTTCAGGTAGCCCGTCTTGCGGTCCTTCTGGTCCAGGCCGACGGAAATCTTGTCTGTCTCACCATAATTATGCGTCGGAACGGTGGAAACAGTGTAGGCGTCCGCTGATGCATTTGTGGCCGTTGCCGCCTGCGCGGCAGATACGGGGACCGTCAGAGCAAGGCCTGCGACTATGGCCGCTGCTGCGGCGACGGACACCGCAGCTACTTTTTTGTTGTAAGCCAAAGAGTTTCGGCTGGGGCTCGAGGGGTGCGAGCTGAACTCCTTGGACGAATAGTGTTTCGTCATACTTTAAAACTCCATTTTGGCAGCCTTCCTGACCCCAGCCACAGGCTAACCGCAACGATAGTTATTGATCTGTTACATTGCGCCTAGAACAGTATCCGATTAATCCTGCGAAGAAAAATTTGACTTGGCTGCGGATGTAAGCGGGTCCGCGCGGGTTCGGGGCTCGGGAAGGGAGAAATTCCGAGGCAATGCGAGGCTGGCGTGCCTGCAGAGGAGCACTGAAATGCCCTGCTCAGCCCCTTGGGATAAGGCTTTCCCTGCGCCACCACAGGAATGCTGCGTAGCCCGCGGCCGAAATTGCGATTGCCGCCACGTCCAGCAGGGGTGTCCCGGGCAACAAGGTGAACCACAGGAAGGGGAATGCCAGAAAGATCACTACTATTCCACCGGTCATGTACGCCGTGTGTCGGGACACGGGAGAGATGCCAAGCGTCCGCCTGACCTGCACGAAGCACATGACATTTCTGACCACGATGGCCGCAGCCCAGGCGATGGCAGCGCCCACGATTCCCAGCACTGGCACCAGCAGCAGGCAGCCAACCACGTCCACAGCCAGGGCCATGACGGTATTGATCAGGGACAAACTGCTCCGACCGGCCATTAACAGCAGCATGTCCAGGGGACCCATGCTCGTGGCAAACAGCATGGCGACACACAGGATGCGAAGGGAATCGGCTCCAACGGCAAAGTCAGTTCCGAACACGGCGCTGAGGAGTCGTTCCGCGAGAATGACAAATACAAGATAGATGGGCCAGGCAAGAGAAACCGTCCACAGTGTCAGCTGCTGCGTGACCAGCTTGGCTCCCTTGTGGTTGTCCTTGGCCAGCAGCTTGGCCAGATGCGGCTCGCTTACCTGTTGCAGGGCTGTGGTCGCCAGCTGGCCCAGAACCAGGAAACGGGTCACGGCCGTGTACATCGCTGCGGCAGCGGGACCGGCAACAATAGTGACGACGGCGATGTCCGCCCGCTGCAGGCCTACTTGGGCCAGCCTCCCCACTCCCCGGGGAATCGTGAAGCGCCAGAACTCCGTGGCGACCTCCCTTGGCGCTTCGGGCCTCCCCGTGCCAAAAGTATCCGGATTTTTGCGCATCGTCCGCCACAGCATGACCAGTGCGCAAATCAGCGCCAACGTGTATGGCGCCACCCAGGAGATGGCCAGGGCAAGCGCCCCAGAACCAGCCGCGCCCGAACCCAGCAGTGCTGCGCCAAGCACCAAGACCACCTGCAGCAGCGGGCGGACAACCCGCTCGATGACGATGGTTGGCTTCATGTGTGTCAGCCCACGGGTGATGGCGAGGGTCAGCTCATAGCTGGCGGCGATGGGCAATGCTAAGGCGAAAACCACGATCATCTGCGCCGCGATGGTCTCGGCGCCCCCACCGGAGAGCACCCGCGCCAAGGGATGGGCAAAGAACAGTCCCAGCGTCATCACCAGGACGCTCACGAACAGCGCAATGCAGACGCTGTGCCGGATCAGGTATTTGTTGTTGCGCGGGGTGTCCCGGGCATTGTTCCACGCTATAAATCGAACCAATCCTTGGTCCACGCCGATCTCGGACAACGCCAGGGCAATCAGGAAAATTGAGGAAACAGCGAAGATGAGCCCGGCCGTTTCCGGGTCCCACAGTCGCGATATGAGGACCACGAGCAGGAAGCTGGAAACGGCCGAAAGGCCCGCTCCCAGCAGGTTTGCCGCTCCGGACTTCGCGATCTTGTTGACGGAGCGGGTAGCGTCCTTGCTGTTTTGCCGGGCCATGGCCAGGCTGTCACGGGCCGGATCCGATGGCCGGGGAAGGGTGTCCATGGAGGCTAGCCGCGTGGACGTGCCAGCGCGGACTCGTCCGTCGGGGTGGAGTTGGGGATGGCGCCGTCCCGTGCCCCTGGCTGCGGGCGGCGACGCGCTGCCGGCGCGGGTGAGGTCTCGCTGATCGCCAGCTGCGGCTCAACCACTTTGTGCTGTTCTTTCCAACGCTGTGGACTGTGCAGCAACACTGCCCCGGCCGAGTGCACCTCAATCTGTTCAAGCAGATCACGCGAGGACGTCAGATCGGTTACCTTGGCGCGCTGACCGTCGACAACGAGCAGCACGGCCGACGTGTGCCGGGCGAGCGCCACGCCGGTTCCAGTATCCAGTGATGTCCCCGCCACCAAGACCGCCACAGGCTTGCGTGTGAGCTCTTTCAGCAATCGAGCCATGGCCGGCCCTTGAACCAATGCGGGAAGGCGCCTGGCATCGGTGCCGACGGGAATGACGGAGGAACCACCGCCGTCGTCCAGCATGCGCCAGACGGCCGTGAGCGGGAGTGTCCCGGCCAAGAGGTCTGTCAGGCCCTGGCGCGGGGAACCGTCCGCGTCGCTGTGGTGTGGAGGAACTGCGTCAACCACTACGACGGCAGTTCCGGTTTCCTGAAAGGCCTGCGCCACGCCGTTGGCCACAGACAGGGTGTCGGCTCCGTTGGGCGTGGCAGCCAACAGCAGCACCTTGTGCTTGTTAATTTCTGCGGCGCCAAGGACGTTGGCCAGCCGTCGATAGCCCTCAATGTCCGGTATGGCCTCCCCGTGGTGTTTCCATTGCCGGATGACCCCGCGGACCGGGCTGATGCCGGTCCCCGCGAAGTCCTCGGCGTCGCGAACCTTCTGGTCCACATTTTCCTTGGCGAGGGCCAACACGATGCCCAGGGCTGCTCCGCCCAAGAAAATGGCCAGGCCCAGAAACAGCGGGTTTAAGCCGTTCTTGGCGGTAGGCAGGGCAGCCGGACTGATGATGTCGCCGGGTGCGATCGACGTCGCGTCAGCCCCGGTCTGGTCCAGGTTGACGGTGGCCAGCTGGCCGGCGTACAACGTCACTTGCTGTTGCAGGTCAACGATCTGCGCTGCTTCGGCATCGGATGTCTTGGCAGCGTTGAGACGGTCGGAGGCGTCGGTGAGCAGCTTTGTGATTGATGCCTGCCGCTGCTTGCGCAGTTCATCTTGGGCTGTAATCACGTTGGTGGCCCTGTCCTTGCGATAGCCCAAATAAGCTTCGGCCAGCGCTTGTGCGCCGGCCTGGGCAATTTCCGGACTGGACTGGGTGAGGGTAATTTGCACGACCGTTGAGTTTGACGGGACCTCGGTGAAAATGTCATTGCGGGCGTCCACACCCAGCGTGAATCCGTCAGCTTTGGCGATCGCAACGGCGGACTGCATAACGGCATCGGTGTATATCAGCCCTGCTTCAGTGGTCAGGGCTGCCAGCTGCTCGGTACGGGACGTGGGGGTGGTTGGAGAATAGGGGTTGCCAGCCAGGGGTTCCAGGAAAACAATGCTGGTGGAGGAATAGCTTGGCTTCGCCGTGGCCACGACACCGGTGGCAACCATGGCACCAAAAATGAGGACAACAAGTGCCAGAACCCAATTGTGACGCATCGCCCTGGAAAAAAAATTGGGGCGCATGGCTGACTCATTCAATGTTCATCACCTGGACTAATCGAGACCTGCACACGGCATCAAGGCCGCCTATTTGACCATCATGACACAGGAAAAGCAGTAGATGAGGGGGCCGCAACACCTGTCTTTACATTCAAGTATTGGGCCGTTCTAAACAAGTAGCGATTTTGGCAGAATGCTGTGTTCGGGCGGTCACGCCGTTGATAATCGATGGCAGACTGATGGGAAGTGGAATACTCTCCGACTGCATGTTCGTAAACGTTCAAGGACGGTTTCAATGGACAAATTTCTGCCTTTTAGGGCCACGCAAAAGAATACTGAAGCGAAGCCCGCCAATCCCGATGTCTTGAACCCCAATGTCTTGATGCTTGGCGGCTTTGGGCGAAGCGGCTCGACCCTGTTGGAAAGATGCCTGGCGGAGTGCCCGGATGTGGTGGGCCTCGGTGAGGTCCTGCACCTGTGGGAACGCGGGCTGCGGGACAACGAGCTGTGTGGCTGTGGGCTGGCCTTTGCGCAGTGCCCCTTTTGGCAGGACGTGGGGGACCATGCCTACGGGGGCTGGGAAACGCTGGATGTGGAGCAGGCTGTGGCTGATCGCTCCGATGTCGTGCGAAACAGAAGGCTGCTGGAACTGGTAACTGGTGTCCCGTTGCGTGGTCGGTCCGTACGGTCCAAGCGGCTGGTGGAACGGCTCGAGACCTTGTATCGCGCTGCCGTGGAGGTGAGCGGTGCCCGGTTCATCGTCGATTCCAGTAAGCATCCCGCCTACGCCTACTTCCTGCGCCGGGCCAGGGTCAACCTCAAATGCGTATTGGTCGTTCGGGACCCCCGTGGTGTGGCGTATTCCTGGGCCAAGGTGGTTCGGCGCCCGGAAGTGGGGAACGCGGAGATCTACATGCCCCGCTATTCGACAGCGGCGGCTGTCGCCAACTGGTCGCTCTACAGTGTCCTGTTCCACCTGTTGGCCCTGTTCCACGTGGACATGAAGACAGTTCATTACGAGGACTTCATGTCCCGCCCGGAACGTGTCGTGGCGGAGATTCTGGAATTCATGGGAGCTGAGCCGAAGGACTCCGACGTGGCTCACATACACCCGGACTCCGTCGATTTGTCCGCTCACCACACCGTGGCCGGAAACCCCATGCGGATGAAGACAGGCACCCTGAAAATCCGCAAGGACACTGAATGGAAGCAGAAGATGCCTGTTGCGCAGCGTCGGGTGGCGAGCCTGCTGAGTTTCCCCCTGCGCCTGGTGTACGGCCAGCATGGGTAGCCGGCCGAGCCCCCGAAAGCTGGCCAGCACTTATATTTGACCCCAGTGGCGAGCCGGTTAAATGCCGCGGCCGTGGGAGTTGAGAACCTTGACCACGTAGGCGGGCTTGAGCAGCTTCGCCGCGACGGCGAGCGCTAAATATGCCCGGGGTTCGCGCAGGCTCAGCTGCAGGGACTTTCTGGCGGTCCTCATTGCTGCGCTTGGCTGATTCCCAAGTGCAGCGAGGGCAAAGGCGCGCTGGCCCTGCATCCACGCTGTTCCGCGACGGTTGGCGGTGATTTCGGGGTGTTTGGCCATCAGGTATTCCAAGCCGTCCGCCATGGCCTCCCAGCGCCGGGAGAAATAGGAGCCCTGTGGGTGCCACAGTACGTCTGCCCCGACGCGGGGGAGCACCGTTACGCGTCCGTGCTGGGCACTGCGCAGTAGGTAGTCGTAGTCCTCCCCGTAACCGTAGGGCAGTTCCTCATCCACTAGTCCGACACGGGTCAGCAGATGGTCCCGTTGAAACAGATAGGTGGAGGGGTGTGCGCCGGTGAGCCGGCTGCCGGAGAGGGCGCTGACGGTAACCTCGGTCCCGGAAGGGATGCGTTGGCGGCGCTGCTCGCCGAAATGGACCTCGATCCCGGTGACGCATGCCGTGGCCTTGGTGTCTGCCATGGCCGCCACCTGACTTGCTAGTTTGTCTGGTCGCCAGGAATCATCGTCGTCGCAGAATGCCACGAGTGGGAAGCTCGCTGCCAGCAGCCCGGTGTTTCGGGCGCCGGGCAGGCCCGGCGTCCTGGTATTTGCCACGACCCGCACTTGTCGGGCAGTGGATGTGAACGCCAGGTCGTCCCGCTCGGCGGTGTTGTCGAAGACCACGGTAATTCGGATGCGGCCGGGGTAATCCTGCTCGATGATGGACCGGATGGCCTTGGCCAGCAGCTCGATCCTGTCCTTGGTGCAAATGATGACGTCGACCGAGCACGACGTGCTGATTGATGCAAGTGCCACTGTGGCCTCCTTCAGGCTCATGGATATGGGTCGCAAGCTCGTTGAATTCTTGTTCAGATCTCCAATTTCGGAGGTTGTCTGCGCCGTCGCCTGTCGAGGGCCGCTGCTGCGGCGCAACCCAGCAGCAGGCCCACGCTCGCGGCGGAGGCCATGACGATGTACCCGCCGGAGCGGACAGTGTTGTTTGGCATTTGGGCCTGATGCGAGATATATCCGGGGGCAGGGGGGTTGACACTCAAGGAGATGAGCTGGGTCTGCAACCGATTTTGCTCGGCGACCAACTCCCGGTTGGAGGGTTCAGGATTCCGGCTGGTCAACGATGCCGAGGAGATGGGCTGTTCCAGCGCAGTTTGAATGGACGCAAGCTGCGCTTGGATGGTGGCGGCAGCATTTTTCTCGTCAGTGAGCAATGCTTCCTTGCGGACGTCCAGGAAGTTCTGCACCAACAGAGTCACGGCGTCGTAGGCCATCTGCGGTGTGGGCGAGGTGACGTACAGCTGCAAGATCCGCGAATTGATGAGTGGAGCGATGGTCATGTCCGTTAGCAGACCGGAGGACCGGCCCGGATAGTCCAATGCTCGTGCGGTCTCTCCCAGTACCCGGTCCGAGAGCAGAATCTGCACGGCCGAGTCAATGGAGACGTCGGAGGAGACGGCCGTGGGGGCGGTTACCTCGGAGGTGGCGATAACGACCACGTCGATTCGTGCCTTGTAGCGCGCAGGGGAGCTGATGTGCACACTGATGCCGATCAGCATGGCTAGGGCGACCGCCACCGCAATCACCAGCCAATACCGGCGAAGCAGCACCATGTAGTCCCCCACATGAGGCTCACGGCTACGCAGCGGGTCAGCGAAACGGGGCGAGGGTGCGCTGCCGGCTCGGGTGCGGACGAGGGTCATCGCCGCCAGCTTGGTGTGTAGCCCAGCAAGTCGGCGAGCCTCTCGTCGTCGTCTGTGAATTCCCGGCGCAGCACGCCGCGGAGGTCTTCCGGCATGGGACTGCTGGGACGGGCGTTGGACTGCAGGACGTCGTGCGGTTTCCACGGGGAGATGCCCAAGTGATTCGTCAGCTCGTTCCACTGTGGGAGTCCCGGGGCCATGAAGTCGTCGGCGTCCAATACGAGCACGCGCTCGCGGCCAAGGGCAGCGAAGGCGCGCTCCAACTGTCCGGCGTAGCGGCCCCGGGCCATGTAGGCGTGGTGCTGATGCGAGAACGACTGGTAACTCTCATCATCCACAATGCGTTCCTCTTCGCCGTCGAGACGGCGACGTTCGGCGTCGAGGGCCTCGGTGAACGTGAGCGTTTCAAAGCCGCGTTTTCGTTCCTGTTTGTACGCCGAAAAGGCCCGTTCGCCGGGGTCGCGCAGCAACACCACCAGCTTCACCTCGGGCAGTTCCGCGGCGATCCGGGAGACGGCCAATGGGTGGAAAATGTAGTAGGGGCTGCCCTCGCCGGTGATGCCTGTTGACGTGCTGGGTCGGCGCAGGGGGAAGTGGCCCATGTAGTACCGTGGCCCCCGTTGGAACCTGTCCGCCGTGTCAAAATAATGGATGCCTTTGTTCAATGCCGGCGGGTGCACCTCCGGGTGTTGGGCAAGCATCCGGAACAGGCTGGTGGTGGCACATCGCTGGGCGCCTGCAATGAGGAATGAAGGTGTCATCCGCAGGGGGGCGCTCAGCTGTCCCACACCCGTGATCAGTGTTCGGGCGCCGGAGCGTGCCGTGGTGCGTAACTTTTCAGTGGCTGTCATCGTGAATCCCCAGTTCGTGGTTCAGTGCCGGCACCGTGCGGTGCAGGCGATCGGCAATAACGTCGTGATGCCAGCGCGCCAGCGGCCGGACCGAGGTGCCGTCCGGGGTGTGGGCGTCGAGGGTAAACCTGGTGGCAATCGTGAACAGGTAGGCCGAGCAAATGGCCGTCAACTGTCGCGGATCCGGCAGGCCGGCACTGGTGGCGAGGGAAACTACTTCCCGCAGCGGCCCGGGAAGGGCATTTTCCAGCGCTTCCCGCGCGGCCGCCATGTTGCCTATCTTGCGCAGCGCCTGGTGCGCCGTGTAGTGGGCCACGTCCAAGCCGGCCGGCACTGCTGTGCCATACCGTTCCCAGTCCCAAATCATGGGCAGCGTAGAGGTGTATGCCATGTTCCACGGTCCAAAGTCGCCGTGCCACGCTCCGAACGGGAGTTCCACGGAACCACAGGCGGCGGTGAAGGCGTCCAGCAGCTCTGGCAGGGCGCCGTCGTCCGTTTTGCGCAGTGGTTCCAGTGAATTCTGCAGCCCGGCCAGCCACTCGCTGTCCGCAATGCTGGAGTAGGTCACGGGGACGCTGGTGATGATGGCCGCGGCTGCATTCGTGGGAACGCCCCGCAACTTTTGCCTGATATCAGGGCGCAGGGCTCCCATCAGCAGGACCTCATGATCCTGCCAGCGACCAGAATGCAGCTTCGGTGGCAGGATGAAGTTTCCTGCTGCGGCGGAAGGCAGCCGATCAAGAATCTCAGCTTCATGCCGCACGAGCGAATCCGTCAGCGGTGTCAGCCCGACTTTGGCGAAGCCGATCTCGCCGCCCTCCACCGCGTGGACGTTCAGGATTGGTTTGCGGTTGGCCCGTGCAGAGCCCACAGTCAGGGAAATGACAACTTGTTGGCCCAGAACAGTGCTGAGATGCTCCACAATGGAGTCCGTCTGGTCGCTGACGGACAAACCGTAGGGCAAGAGCGCCGGGCCCAGGCCGTGGGACAGGACTCGGGATAGAAATTCGCGGGGTGCGGCGCTGAGCCTGCCGTCGCCAGCACTGGGACGGGAGAGCGCATCGCCTGCCGCAGCATTCACTCCAGCCGGGACCACCATGCGCGGGTACCGGGGGAACGGGACCAGCCGCAGCGCGGTGGCATCCTTGCCCACCCGTGAAAGCCTGACATCTGCCCGTGGGTAGAGCTGCTCCACGACGGCAACCAGCTCTTGCAGTCGGGGGTTGTTGTTGGTGACACTCATGGCAGCGACCGTGTCCTTCCACGCAGCACGTTTTTCCGTGCCCCGTCCGGTGGGTGTTTCATTTCGTAGCGCCAGATGAGCGCCAGTGCGATCATGAGGAACATCAGCGGAGAGCTGACCATGTCGTACACCGGCAGAACACAGGCGAAGAACACCACACTGTACAAAAGTGGTGACGCCCAGGACGTTTTTCTGCTCATGGCAGGGAGTGTGCGCCGCACGACGAAGGCGCAGAACAGCAGCGTCCCCAGCAGACCCGTACCGAAGACCAAATACCACAGCGAGCCTTGAGTCCCCAGCTGCGGCGGGGAACATTGATGGCAGTCGGCTGTGGCGCCAGCAGCTATGGAGAAGAAGTTGCCCTGCCGCTGGCGGGTGGAACCGAAACCGATCAACGGTGAGTACTGCAACACCGTGGCCACGGTGGTCTCGGCCAGGTTGGAGCGGCCCTCGTTGCTGTGCGGGTTGGCCAACCGGGTCTGCAGCACGACCCACAGCGGTGTAGTCAGGATGACTGCGTAGGCGATGACACCCAAAACGCCAGCGGCCACCATGGCGATCCACTTGCCGTTTAGCACCAGTCGGACCAGCAGCACTGCCGCGAGCACGCCGAGTCCTGCCCACAGGCCACGGTTCAAGGAAAAAATAACAGGCGGAATCGCAAATACCAACAGGGCAATGAATGCGATCTTGTGAACTGATTTGCGCATGTACCGCCACGACATCAGGTAGAACGGCAGAAGTATTCCGAAGTTGGCGCCCCAGGAGTTGGCGTAGTCGAAGGGGGCCTTGGGCCGAGGCTCGGGGTAGCCCAAGATGTCCTGCAGCTGGGCAAGACCGGGGTGAATAAGCGAATTTAGAAAGACGTTGGAGCGCAGCGGGTGCGGCAGGATAATTTCCAGCAGTGAGGGAAATTCGTGTTGCCACAGAAACTGCCCAACGTAACCGCCGGCCACTGTGATGGTGAACATCCACGCCATGAGCAGGATCAGCCACTTGCGCGGCAGGGTCTTCTCCGTGGAGCCGCCGATGAACAGCAACACCACGGTAACTGCTGCGAACCAAGCAGCTCGGTACGCCCAAGGGAGGATGCGTGACATTCCCGGCTCGAGGACCAATCCTGGCACTGGTGTCCAGAGCACCAGCACGCCAACGAGCAAGATCGCCAGAAACAGCAGCCACAGCCCGAATCCCCGCGGCACCACCACCACGCTCTGTCGAATCAGGTGGTAAGCCAGCGGCACGGCGACAAGGAGGAATCCCAGCGTGCCAAAGCCCATGGCCCACCACAAGGGGAAACCGGCCAAAAATACGAGCAAGGGGAACGCCGGACTGGCCACCGTTCGTGAGAATGGCAAGCGATGACGAAGCCGCTCCCCATAACCAGAGGGGACTGTGCTGCCCACTGGTGTTGCGGAATGCCAGCTGAGCCTGGAATCCAAGATTTTTCCCAACTCTTCCCTGAGAATTTGTTGCCGCAAAGTATGCGGTGCTCGTCAGCATAGTGCGCCGTTTGGGATTTCGGGAGGGATTTATGGGCGTAAAACAACAGACGGGTAGCAACCGGACGAAACTCGGGTAGCACCGGGTAATTCACCCGGCTCGGCTGCCCCAACGCCTTTGGCGCCGATACAAGGCCGCAATCTCAAGGGAAACCAATACTCGACCGTGCCGGCCAAACACTTGGGCAGGTAGCCACGGAAAATAAAACAAGTAATCGTCACCGGACTTTAGGTATTTACAGCTGCCGCCGAGTGTTTCATCCGTTCCCATGGAACACACATAATGATTCATCCGCGCTTTTATGCCGGTTTCAGGGGTCACTTTTGCGGGAGTTCGGTCAGCCGGTCCTCGCGGTGAGACTCATTCTTTGAGCAGAGGAATTCGAATGCGACGGTATATCGCAGTCTTTGCTGGGTTTCTGACTGTGCTGGGTCTCGGCTTTGCCGTTCCTGCCACAGCAACGGCTTCAAGCCAAACCCTCCCGACAGTCGTCAGGGACACACCGGTAAACTACACACCGAACGTCCTCGACGGCATCGTTTTCTCCGTAGCCCAGGCCGGCAACATGGTTGTTCTGGGCGGCAGCTTCACGCAAGTGCGCGCAAGCTCCGGAGGACCCATCCTGTCCCGCAATAACATTCTGGCCTTTAACAAGGACACGGGAGCCATCAGCACCACCTTCGCCCCGAACTTTAACTCTTCGGTCCGTAAAATCGTTGCTGCACCGGACGGACAGTCCGTTTACGTTGGTGGACAATTCGGCACACTGAACGGTGCCTCCGTGCCAAAAGTCGTGAAACTCAACGTCAACAATGGCGCGCGAATCACTGCTTTCAACACCGGATCGATCAACGCCGTGGTCCACGACATGAAGCTGGTGGGCAACCGTCTGTACATAGCCGGTGATTTCGGGACCATCAAGGGCACAGCCCGCACCAACTTGGCGGCCGTTGACCCGACCACCGGCGCACTGAGCCCCAGCGTGAACATCAACTTTGCCGGCACACATTACGGTGGAAATACCTTTGTCCATAAGTTCGATGTATCGCCGGATGGCAACACCATGGTCGTCACGGGAAACTTCAGGACGATGGACGGGCTGGACAGGGTGCAGGTGGGCATGATTGACCTGTCCTCCGGCTCCGCGACCGTCAGCAGCTGGCAAACCGACGCCTGGAAGCCGATGTGCTACAGCAGCTTCGCGTATTATCTCAATGACCTGGATTTCTCTCCTGACGGGTCGTTCTTCACACTGGGTTCCATGGGTGGATATGGCAGCGGCCCGCCAAGCCTGTGTGACAGCGTTTCCCGTTGGGAAACGAATGCCACGGGTTCCGGAGTGACCCCCACCTGGGCAGACTATACCGGCGGTGACAGCATCTACGCGCTGGAGAACACCGGCGCCGTTGTCTACTTCGGCGGACATAACCGTTGGGTCAACAACCCGTTCCGCGCCGACGCGGCAGGACAGGGCGCCGTCGATCGTCCCGGCATTGGAGCGTTGGAAACCAACAACGGCATGCCCATCACCTGGGCTCCCGGACGTGACCGCGGGCGTGGCGTATTCGACATGATGGCAACGACTCAGGGCCTTTGGGTCGGGTCCGACACGGATCGCATTGCGGGCGGGATGTATCGCGCACGAATAGCGATGTTCCCAACCGCCGGCGGTACGCCACTGCCGCCGATTGCCACGGCACCGACGCTTCCTGTCGACGTCATGCAAAGCGGGGCGATGAACGCACCGACGGATGCCCGCTACCTGTACCGGGTCAACTCTGGTGGAGATACCATTCCCAGCCTTGATGGCGGCATGGCATGGCAGGGAGACACTTCCCCGCCAGCAAGCGCCTATATCAACTCCGGCAATGCGGCCGGTTACGACGCTGTCGGTTCAGTCACCGCGAATGTCCCGGCAACTACACCGACTGCCATCTATTCCAGCGAACGGTGGAGTCCGTCGGACAGTCCTGTCATGACGTACTCATTCCCAGTACCTGCCGGCACACACGTCCAGGTGAGGTTGTATCTCGCTGATCGTTGCTCGTGCACACCTCTTCCTGGAGCGCGGGTCTTCAGCACGACGGTCAACGGACAGCCGTGGCTCGACAGCTACGACGTCAACCAGGCCGTGGGCCACAACGTGGGCACCATGGTTTCCAAGGACGTCACCAGCACCGGAACAGTTACCCTCGGTGTAACACACAATGTTGAGAACCCTGCCGTCAACGGTGTGGAAATTGTTAATTTGGATGCCGCGGCACCGCCGCCCAGCCAAGTCAACAAAATGACGAATCGGTATTTCGACGGCAGCACGGGCTCCAACAGCACCGGCAACGTCTCCGGTTCTGTCGCCTGGGACAGCGTCCGTGGCGGATTCGTTGCCAACGGGGCCCTGTACTTGGCCACAACCACTGGCGACTTCCTCCGGGCGCCGTTCAACGGCACCACAGTCGGTTCCGCGACGGCACTGGAGCTTTACGGCTTGACCAACTTCTCGGTGGACATGCAGTCAATGACAGGCTTGTTCTATTCAAACGGAAGGATCTACTACACACTGGCCGGACAGAGCAGTCTGTTCATGCGCTACTTCAGCCTCAACTCCGGAATCGTCGGAGCCCAACGCTTCACCGTTACCGGGCCCGTGGCTGGCATGGACTGGAAGAACGTTAACGGGATGTTCCTCTCAGATGGAAACATCTACTGGGCATCCTCCAATGGAGACCTGAACGCCATGGGCTGGAGCGACAATGTTGTTTCAGGCACGGTCACAGGCACTTCCACGGCGGTCAGCGGTCCTACGCAGGACGGCGTCGACTGGGCTGCGAAATCGTTGATTGACAAGCCCGGGACTGGGTCCAGTGTCCCGCCGGTCAACCAGGCCCCAACGGCTGCGTTCACCACGGCCTGCACGGACTTGGCCTGTAGTTTTAATGGTGCTTCATCCACTGATTCGGACGGCACTGTTGCAAGCTACGCGTGGTCCAGCAGTGATGGCGGCAGTGGCACTGCCGCGACATTCAATCACACGTTCGCGGCAGCCGGTACCTACCAAGTCACACTGACGGTCACTGACAATGATTCGGCCACCAACGCGGTGACCCAGGATGTGACGGTGACGACCGCTCCGGCCAACAGCCCGCCAACGGCCGCTTTCACAGCGGCCTGCACGGACTTGGCTTGTAGTTTTGACGGTGCTTCATCCGCTGATCCGGACGGCACGGTTGCAAGCTACGCGTGGTCCAGCAGTGATGGCGGCAGTGGCACGGCGGCCACATTCGGCCACACATTCGCGTCAGCGGGCACCTACCAAGTCACACTGACAGTCACTGACAATGACTCGGCCACCAACGCGGTGACCCAGGACGTGACAGTGACGCCCGCTCCAGCCGGCAACCCGCCGGTTGCTGCGTTCACGACGGACTGCACCTATCTGACCTGCACACTTGACGGTTCGACGTCGACGGATCCGGATGGAGGCACGCTCACGGAATACACATGGACGCTTCCTGGCAGTGCCACGGCGACGGGAGATGTGGTTTCTTACACCTTCCTGGATGCAGGCACATACCCCGTGACCCTGGCCGTCAAAAACGGACTCGGTGTGACGGGGACGGTGACGGCCGAAGTGACCGTCACGGCGGATCCAAACCCGCCTGCCAGTAATCCCGTGGCCTTTGTCGATTCCGTGGCAAGCACCAATACGGGGTCTGTCAAGACCACATCGGTGACGATCCCGGGCAGCGTTCAAGCCGGTGATGTGATGATCGCCTCGTTCGGCACCAACTCCGGCTCGGTCGACGTGAATGCGCCGACCGGGTGGGAGGTGTCTGCCAACGCCAACACGGCGTCGATGCGTGGCATGTTTATCACGAGAGTAGCTGTCGCCGCGGATGCTGGAACGACCCTGTCGGTCCAGACAGCCAATTGGGGACGCGCAACTCTAGTGCTCAGCGTGTACCGGAATGCGCAGGTTGCGGCCGCATCGTTCGTGATGCAGCCGGAAACCGTGAGCCGGACCACCCATACGACGCCAACCGCCGCGGCGGCGAGCGGAGATTGGGCCCTGCAGTATTGGTCTGACAAGACTGCGGCAACCACGAGCTGGACGGTCCCGGCCGGCCAGACCGTGCGGGAAACCGGCGCCGGAACAGGGGGTGGGCACATGAGCTGGCTGCAGACGGACAGTAACGGCCCCATTGCCGGCACCACTGCAGGAGGGTTGACGGCCACGGCCAACAGCGCATCAGGCAGCGCAGTGATGGGTACGGTGGTCGTCTCGCCGTCCACTCCGTAACAAGAAATCTGACGGGTGGGCCAATACCGTGTCCTCGCGACGTGGTTTTGGCCCTCCCTGTTGGATGTAACGAGTTAAATTGTCCTGCTGAGTCTCATGCAAGCAGTACCTGGTCAGACGTCGTCCAGCGCATCGGTGACTGCCGCCAGAATCTACGTGATGACGACGGGTGCCGTTGAACCCGGCGCGCGGTGGTGCGGGCTTTCTCGAGGTGGCGGGGAATGTGGTGATGGACCGGTGTGCGGGATACGGTCCTTTGGCTTTCAAACACGAAATTCCCGGCCAATCCGAGAAATTGCATCAGTCGTGAAGGCCCTTCCTCACCATTCCTGGGCACGTGGCATACATTGTTCCCAGGTCAAGATGTTGCTTCGAAATTTGGAGGATCCAAGATGGCGGTTTCCCATACTGAGTTCCAAACCACTCGTATGTTTGGATCTCTTGACGGGTTGCGGGCGCTCAGTGTCATCGCGGTGATCTGGCAACACACCTCGGGCCGACCAGGTCCGGAGTTCTTTTCCAAGGGATACTTCGGTGTTGACTTCTTCTTCGCCATAAGCGGATTCCTCATCACCACGTTACTGCTGCGGGAGCGAAGAAAACATGGCCTGATTTCCATCAGGCGGTTTTACGTCCGACGGTTCTTCCGGATCTTCCCCATCTACTACTTGGTCTTGGCTCTCTACGTGGTGCTAGTCCTGACGACCCGCCGAGATTCCCCGGCAGGAGAAGGCTTCTTAGCGAATCTGCCGGCATTTCTAACGTATACCTCGAACTGGTTCGTTTCCCTGTCCGAGGGGAACGCCGTGACCTTCTACTTCGCCTGCTCATTGGCAACCGAGGAGCAGTTCTATCTCTTCTGGCCGCCACTCCTGGCTCTGCTGCTTCTGATACCCACGAAGACTCCATGGCTGCCGTTGACGGTTCTTGGCATGCTCATTGCCGTCAATCAGGCAGCGATATTCTCTGGCAGCACTGCACTGCCGGGCATTATCCTAGGCAGCCTCGCGCTGCCGATCCTGTTAGGCTCCGCTGCCGCTATCCTCTTTGACACCCCGAGGACCTTTCGGATCCTTTCACCAGTCGTGGGTGCGCGCTGGTTCAGCCCACTTGTCGTTATTCTCCTGTTCGCCAGCCTTGCCTTTGACACTCCGGAACAATTGACCCAAGTGCTCATGGTCCTCGTGGTCATGTCCGTGTGCATCACGGAAAAGACGCTATTTCACGGAATTCTCTGCTTTCGTCCCCTAGCGTATGTGGGAGTTATCAGCTACGGGATTTACCTCATGCATATGTTGTGTGCCAACGCCATCCGGCTGGGAATAGGGGAGGACTCTGGCATCGTGGTGTTTGCCGCGACCACCGTACTGGCCATTGTCGTTGCCACATTCAGCTTCCGCTTCATAGAATCACCGATCCTTCGCTTCGGCCGGAGATTTGGTTCCAACAGCCATACAGATGCGGCAGCCAGGCTTGGCAAGATCGTTGCTTCTGGCCGGCGCCTGGATAATCCTGCGCAATCCGAACTGCGAGCACAGCCGGCACCGACCAGTGCCCAGATGCAGCTAGAGTCCGAAGCCAATCACGAGCAACGCGACTAAAGGGACATCGATTCTTTCTGCGCCGCCGGTAACGGGGACTTCCCTCACACGACTCTTCAGCCGTTACGAGTGCGACACGATATGTGGATGACTCAGACACTGGCGCTGCCGGAGCCTGCCAAGTAGAACGCTGCCTCGACGCTCTTCGAACGCCCTCGGTGCAAAGCAAAGACACAGCATGCCACACATCCCCTCAAATCTCGGACCAGATCGCTCAGCTTTGGGCCCATTGGGGAATCTTGAAATCCATCATGTATTCTGCCGATCTCGGGGCTGAAAGTGGATTTAGGCCCGCATTTCCGGATCCCGGCAGGTAAGCCACCCCTCAGATGCCGCCACAACCAATCAGTGCGACAATTAGGTGAGATGGATGTGACGTATTCAGTTGTGTCCGCTGCCGTTCGAACGACGGCCAGACGCACTATTGCCGAGGAGCACAATTTTGGTGACAGAAACCCACGTGCACGACCACACCGGGCCCCTGACCGACAAGGAAGTGGGCCGGATCCGCAACGACTTCCCCATCCTTGATCAAGAAGTCAATGGCAAGCCGCTGGTCTACCTTGACTCCGGGGCCACCTCGCAAAACCCGCTCAGCGTCATGGAGGCGGAGCAGGAATACTACGAGCAGCGCAATTCCGCTGTCCACCGCGGCGCCCACACGCTGGCCGTGGAGGCCACGGACGCGTTTGAGGATGCTCGCACAGCCGTTGCCGCCTTCATCGGTGCGAACGACAACGAGCTTGTCTGGACCCAAAATGCCACCGCCGGGCTGAACCTGATTGCTTATTCGTTCGGAAATGCAAGCGTCGGCAAGGTCTCCGAGGCTGCCAGGAAGTTCGCGCTGGCAGCCGGCAACGAAGTCCTCGTGACGGAGATGGAACACCACGCCAACCTGATCCCGTGGCAGGAATTGTGCCGCCGCACCGGAGCCACCTTGCGCTTCATCCCCATTCACGACGACGGCACCCTGGACATGAACGCCGCCGCGGCGCTCATCAACAAAAACACCAAGGTGCTGGCCTTCACCCACGTTTCAAACGTCACCGGCGTCATCAACCCGGTTGCCAAACTGACGGCCATGGCCCACAAGGTTGGTGCGCTGGTTGTCCTCGACGCCTGCCAGTCGGCCCCGCACCTGCCCCTCGATGTCAAGGCCCTCGACGTTGACTTCGCCGTGTTCTCGGGCCACAAGATGCTTGCGCCGACAGGCATTGGCAGCGTCTACGGCCGGGCTGAGTTGCTCGATGCCATGCCGCCGTTCCTCACCGGCGGGTCCATGATCACCACCGTGACCATGGACGAAGCCGCCTACCTGCCGGCCCCGCAGCGTTTCGAGGCCGGCACGCAGCCCATCTCCCAGGCAGTTGCCCTGGCCGCGGCCGCCAACTACCTGCACGAAACGGGGATGGAGCGCATCCATGCCTGGGAAGCGGAACTGGGCCAGCGCCTGGTGCGCGGGCTGGAAGCCATCGAAGGAATCCGGGTCTTGGGTCCGGCGTCGGGCATCCCCAGGGCCGGCTTGGCCTCCTTTGAGGTGGCCGGTGTGCACGCGCACGACGTCGGACAGTACCTTGACGCTGCCGGCATCGCCGTCCGCGTGGGTCACCACTGCGCCCAGCCCCTGCACCGCCGGCTTGGGCTGAACTCCTCAACTCGCGCCAGCACGTACCTGTACAACACAACAGCCGATGTTGACACGTTCCTGGCCTCGGTGGCCGGGGTGCGCGGCTACTTTGGTGTGGAAGGGACGCAGGCATGAGCGCGTTGGATTCGCTGTACCAGCAGATCATTTTGGAAGAGTCGAAGACCCGCCGCGGCGCCGACTTGCCCGCGGACCAGCTCGACGGGCTGCACCTGCCGGCCAATGTCGGGCAGTGCCATCAGCTCAACCCGGTCTGCGGGGACGAGATCACCTTGCGGATTGAAACCGCAGGCGACGAGGTCTCCGGCATTCACTGGGCGGGGGATGGGTGCTCGATTTCGATGGCGTCGGCCTCGATTCTCAGCGACATGGTGGTGGGCCTGGACCGGGCCGAGGTGGCGACGTTGATCGAGAGTTTCCGCGAGGTCATGCGCTCCCGCGGAAAGCTGGTGGCGGATGAAGAAATTCTCGGTGACGCAGCCGCGCTCTCGGGTGTCTCGAAGTTCCCAGCCCGGGTCAAGTGCGCAATGCTGGCCTGGGTTGCGGCCGAGGACGCGCTGAACCAGACACGGTAGACCGGGCTGACTAAACGGTCCTGTGGCTGGCCCGCAGCACCCGTCGCCTGCGCACCGACCACACGAACAGCACCAGCAGCGCCCCCATGAACGCCCCCGAGGTGTTGGCCATGATGTCGCTCAACGCAGGGACGCGATCGGGCAGGAAAATGGCCTGTGCCAGCTCAACCAGCCCGGAGACTGCTGCTGCAATGACGACGGCCAGCCACCACAACCTTCTGGGCAGGCGCAGCGCCGCAACGATCCCGAACGGGACGAACAAGAGGATGTTGGCCGCAAATTCAACCTTCCGGTAGCCAATGAACGGCAGCCCGTGGGTGCGGAGCCACTCGATGATCTCCGCCAGGGCACTGTCGATGGGCCTGTCCACAGGCGACGGCCAGAACAAGATGCCCGCCAGCACGGCAAAATAGGCGACGGCAAGAAGGATGGCCACTTTGTGGCTGATGGTGCTCACAACAATCCAGTCTACGGCCGAGGACTATTGCTGGTCGGGACGCTGCTGGTAGACGTCGGGGATGCCGTCGTTGTCCTCGTCCAGCTCCTCCAGCTCGGCGATCTTGCGGTAGTGCCGGTTGCGGCTGCGAAGCACGACGGCGGCCAGCAGCGCCGCGATGACCGAACCTGTCAGGATGGCCACCTTCGCGTGGCTGTAGTGGGGGGAGTCGCTGCCGAAGCTCAGCTCGCTGATCAGCAGTGAGACGGTGAAGCCCACCCCGGCCAACAGCGCAAGGCCGACAACATCGATCCAGGCCAGTCCGTCGTCGAGCTCTGCCTTGGTGGTTTTTGTTACCAGCCAGGTGGTGCCAAGGACGCCGATGAACTTTCCTGCCACCAGGGCAAGCACGATGCCAATGGCCACGGTGTCGGCGAAGGCGCTCTTGAGCCCGGCGATGCCACCGAGTGCGACGCCGGCGGAGAAGAAGGCGAACAGCGGCACGGCCAGGCCGGCGGAAATGGGGCGCATGCGATGTTCAAAGTGTTCGGCCATGCCGGGGCCGGCGTCCGGGCCGCCATTTTTTGCGCTGCGGATGACGGGGACGGCGAAGCCCAGCAGCACGCCTGCGACGGTGGCGTGGACGCCTGATGCGTGGACCAGGGCCCACGTTGCGGCGGCCAGCGGAATGAGCAGGTACCAGGAGCGGATGCGCTTTTGGACCAGCCAGGTGAAGGCCAGCAGCGGCAGAACGGCCAGGGCCAGGAATCCAAAGTGCATTTCGCCGGGGTAAAACACGGCGATGATGGCGATGGCGATGAGGTCGTCCACCACGGCAAGGGTCAGCAGGAACGTCCGCAACGCGCTGGGCAGGTGGGTGCTGATGACTGCCAGCACGGCCAGCGCAAAGGCGATGTCCGTGGCGGTGGGGATGGCCCACCCCTTGAGCACTTCCGGCCCGGCGGAGAAGTTCACCACCACAAAGAACAAGGCAGGGACGATGACACCGCCAACGGCTGCGGCAATGGGGACGACGGCGCGGGCCGGGTTCCGGAGGTCGCCGGCCACAAACTCTCGTTTGAGTTCCAGCCCCGCGACAAAGAAGAAAATGGCCAGCAGGCCGTCGGACGCCCAGGTGCCCAGAGACAGGTTCAGGTGCAGGGACTCCGGGCCGATGCGGAAGTCACGGAGGTTGAAGTAACCGTCCGCCAAAGGCGAATTCGCCCAGATCAGGGCGATCACGGTGGCTGCCAGCAACAGGGCCCCGCCCACTGTTTCGGAACGCAGAATGGTGCTGATCCGGACGGATTCACCATAGCTGCCACGGCTGAAGATGCGCGGACGGTGAGCTGGTTTCATAGGCGCTGCTGCTTTCGATTGCATGATTGACGGTGAACCTTTTTGGGTTCACCAATAACATTGCCGACCAGACTTCCCGGCGCACCTGTTGTCCACTTTACATGGGAGCGGGGACGGAGCCGGCCGGCCCACCTGCGAGCCTAACGCGTGGCGGAGGAGATGGGTGGGTAAGTTCATTAGCCCTTCGGCGCCAAGGTCTAGCCGCTTGGCAGCAGACTTTTCGACCATCGATGGGCTTCAATGGAAGGGACTGCCTACTGGGGGCATGATTTTAGCTGAAGGAATCAATCATGAAGAAAGTTATGAAGGCTGCCATTGCCGCCGGATCTGCTGGTGCATTGCTGCTTGGGGGAGCGGGGACGATGGCCCTGTGGAGCGTCGACACCAGCATCGACGCCGGAACCGTGAGCACCGGCCACCTGACGCTTGACTCAAGCGCGGCGGGCGCTTGGGCAGATGTCAGCGGCGCAGAGCCTGTTGCCTTCGCTGCGGATACCGAGACGATCGTCCCGGGCGACACCGTGGAATTCAGCCAGACCGTGACCATCGGTGCAGACGGCAAGAACCTCAAGGGCGAACTGACCGTGGGCGACCTTGCCTCCGCTGTTCCAGAGGAATTGGCCGATGACGTCACCGTTACAGTGGCCGCCGCACCCACCGACCCGAAGCTGACGGTTGTCGGCAGCACGGTGTCATTCGCCGAGCCGGGAACCTATGAAGTCCCGGTAACCATCACCGTGGCGTTTACGGCCGGCACCGCAGGGTCGACTGAAAACACCACCATGGACACGCCCCTGGACCTGACGGCATTGACTCTGACCCTGAACCAGGTCCGCCCGTAACCAGGAGGGAATCCCGGGTTCCAGCATGCCTAAACGCCTGAAGGCCGCCATTGCAGCGGCCGTGCTTTTGGTGCTCTTCATGAGCGCCCAAGGCACGGCCGCCCTTTGGCGTGCCGAGGCGCAGCTCGAACTCGGCATCATCAAGACCGGAACCCTGTCGCTGGCCGCGGGCAACGGGACAGTCAGCTCGCAGACTTACGTCTTCAAGGAGCTTAATACGTCCACGCTGGCCCCCGGCAGGTTCGTCCAGGCGCCGCTGACCATCAGCAACACCGGGAACGTGGAACTGCGCTACACCTTGAACGGGGCAGTCTCTGCCGCTCCGACGCCGGGAGAGGCAGATGCGGCCCTGGCCGCCGCCGTCGAGCTTTCGGTGCATGCTGTTGCCAAGGCCTCGGACTGCGGCGTCGACACGCCAAGCCCCGGTGCTGCCCTCTACCAAGGCCCATTGGGTGCGGCAGCCGCCTTTGCCGCGCCCCGAAACCTTGCCGCGGAGGCCTCCGGCCGCGAAATATTGTGCGTGCGTGTGGCCTTGCCCAACAATGCGCTGCAGACAGCGGCAGGCGGCAGCCTTGCACTCCAGCTGTCCTTCCGGGCCGAGCAACTCCGGGGTGGGCAGCAATGACGGCCCCGGCACACGTGGACGCCACGGAACCACAGACAACTGAACCACAGACAGCACCACCACAGACAAGACGACCACCTGCTGGATCGCCGCCGGCACCCGGGACCCGGCGCGAGGCAAAGTCACAGCGCGAAAAAACGGGGATGCTGTGGTGGATCGGCCAGACGGCGTCGTGGCTGGTGCTGTTTGTCGTGTTGGCGCTGGTGGCCGTCATGATCGTGATCCCGCGGGCGGGCGGGGCCACGGCGTATACGGTCCTGACGGGTTCCATGCGTCCGGGGCTGCCGCCGGGCACTCTGGCGGTGGTCCGCCCGCTCGACCCGCAAGAAATCCGCACCGGCGATGTCGTCACCTACCAACTTAAATCCGGCGAGCCCGGCGTCGTCACCCACCGGGTCGTCGGCGTCGGCGCCACCACCGGCGGGGAGCAGCGCTTCACCCTCCGGGGCGACGCCAACAACACCAACGATGCGCCGATCCTCCCCGAGCAGATCCGCGGACGCCTCTGGTATTCGGTGCCGCTGTTGGGGTTCGTCAACTCGGCCATCACCGGGCAGCAGCGCGCACTTCTGCTCGGCCTCACCGTCGCCGGCCTGCTGGGCTACGCCGCGTTCATGTGCGTCAGTGCCCTGCGCGACCGATTTGGAAAGGGCCGCAAGCAATGACGACATTGACCCTCCGGCGCCGTGCCGTAATGGCGGCAGTTGGCCTCGCACTCCTTAGCACGACGGCGGCACACGCCTCCGCGCAAACCCCACCGGCCGCTGTGGAAATGGTTGCGGCGGAGTTGGGCGCGGTGTCGACAATGGACGTGGCACCGGGTGGCAATGAGGCCGCCCTGGCCTACAGCGCCGACGGCGTGGACTATTCAGCCAGCGTGCCGGATTTGTTTGCCCACTCACCCAAGCTCGTGCCGGGGGAGAGCCTGACGGAAAAGCTGTGGGTGCGCAACGACAATGCGATGGCTGTTGATGTCTCGGTGGCGGCTTTGACGCCCGGCGCGCCCTCGTGGCAGGACTTCGGGCAGGCGCCGCAGTCCGAAGTCACACTGAATCCGGGGGCTGCGGGGTCCCTACTTGTCTGGCTGTCGCTGCCAGCGTCCTCGGGCAACAACAGCCAGGGGCAGACCCAGGCCGTGCAGCTGCGCGTGCACGTGAGCGAGTCAGTGCCTGGCCCGGGCTGGGACCGTGAAAACAATGAGTTGGGGAACACTGGAACAGCATCTGGGATTTGGTGGGTGGGAGTGGTCTTGGTTCTAAGCGGTGCCGGAGCATATTTGGTCTCCCGACGGAGGGAACAACAGCAAGCGGAAAGAGAGGGGAAACCACATCATGAATAGGAAATTGGGATCGCGCCGTGCCATCCAGATCAAGGCACTGCTGTCGATAGGGATTCTGGCAGGATTTGGAGCCGTCTCGACGCTCGCGGCCTGGACGGGGACGGCAACGGCGACGTCGGCCATCAGCGCCGCCACCGTGTCGCTTGGCGTCGGGGAAACCGCCGTGGACACCGCCAGCTACAACGTGCCCATCAACGGGGCAAACTGGTACCCGGGAATGAGCCAAGCGGTGGTGGTGGTGGTGAAAAATACCAGCAGCATCGCTGTCCCGTATTCGATCACGGGCAGCGTGGTGGAAACAGGTGGCGGCTCGCTCGGGAACGCCCTGAACGTGGTGGTGACAAGCGGCACTGTGACCGGGACTGCGCCTGCTGCCACCTGCAGCGGTGCGCCAGTGGTCAGCAAACCCGCGTCGGCGGCTTTCCCCGCCCCGGTGGTGCGACCAACGTTGAACCCCGGCGCATCGGCAACACTGTGTGTGCAATACACGCTGCCCCTCAATGCAGCCAACACCCTGCAAGGCAGTTCCACCACGGTAAAACTTGCCTTCACCGCAACGATCGGGTCCTGACATGCGTCACCTGCAGCCGCGGCCGCGACGGACGGGCGGCTCCGGCATCGGGCTCTGGCAGCGTTGGGTGCTGAACATTGGCGCGGTGCTCGGTTCCGTGTGCCTGCTCTTTGCCGCCATGACGCTGGTGTTTGGGCTCAAGCCGCTGATTTTTGCTTCCGGTTCCATGGGCCCCGCCATCCCCACGGGGTCGCTTGCCTTGGCGGTTGCCATGCCAGCTGCACAGGTGCAGCCGGGGCAGGTGGTGTCAGTGGTGAACGAGTCCGGCACACGGGTCACGCACAGGGCCGTGTCCGCAGTCCCGGGAGAGGGACTCATTCTTAAAGGCGATGCCAACCCCACCGCAGACCTTCAGCCCTACACAGTGGATTCCGTTGACTGTGTACTGTTCAGTGTTCCCCTGTTGGGCTTTGTGGTGGGCTGGTTTAGCCAGCCGTGGCTGTTCTTTCTGGGCGGACTGCTGTGCGCATACCTAATATATGTGGCATTTATCCGGCGTGATTCCGAAGCCGGGACAGACGAACGACGACGTCACCGTGGGCGCGCCGGTGCCGGACGCCACGCGGAAACGGACTCGGAGTCTCGACGCGGGGCTTTGCTGGGAATGAGCGCGATGGTCGCTGCCATTGGGATCGCTGTTCCACTCGGTGGGGCAGTGAAAGTAGAGTCAACACAGGCGGCATTTCAGTCGCAGGCCTCGGCAACGGCGGGTCCTGTTACTGCGGCCACACTTCAGCCAGTGCCGGGGCAGCTGGCATGCCGAACAACCGGGGGAGTTCTGGGTGCACTCACGAGTGCTCAACTCTCATGGACGCCGACGACGTTGCCGACTGGAGCCCGATACGCCTTACGGTTGCAGACAAGTGGCACGAGCTACGCCTATACCGACCTGCCCCCGGGGACCACCCAAGCCTCATATGGGCCGGGGCTTGCCCTGCTCGGTCTGGTTACGGAAGGTGGCAACCAGACGCTGGCAGTGCAATTGCTGGTGGTACGCACCAGCGATGGCAAGACTGTGGATCCCACGGGAGTCAACATCAGCTGGCGGACACCCGACGCGACATCGCCTGCCCGTACGATCGTCTACCATCCCGGGGTGTTGCTGGCCCGGTACTTTTCCTGTTCGTAGCTGCCGTGGGCTGCACCTTCGGGAATCGACACCCCAAGCATGGCGAAAGGCCGCAGCCCTTCGCCATGCGTGATGACAAATTCAGGCGTGCGTGTCCAGCCATTCCTGAGCAAGCGTTGCCTGCAGGTTCAGCGCACGGCCGATGACAGGCTCGGCGGCGGAGGCGATCTTGGCGCCGAGGAACGGCACGCTCGACTTGACCTCGCCCGTCAGCTCAACCACCGTGGCGTCGCCGGCAACAACCAGCTTCTGCACTGCGGAAACATCCACCGGGGCCTTGGCCACCGAGAGCTTGATGGTGTTGGTGCGGGAGCCGTCGGCGCCCGGCGCGCTCCAGGACTCGTCCTGCGTCACCGTCAACGTTTCTCCGAGGACCTTTTTGGCGATGTCAGGCATCCGGGTGGTGGGCAGCGTGCGCACCGTCTTCGTGGTGAACGCGCCGGTGGTCGGTCCGCTGATCGTGAACGATTTCAGCTCCCCGCCAACAGTTTCGCTGACATGCTTGATGAAATCGGCGTTGGCAAAAACATCTGTCACACGCTGGGCCGGGGCCGAGAGAGTCGTTGAGGCGGCAAGCGCCATGGTTCCTCCAAGATAGGGGGTGTGTTTGGGGCAGCTCCTAGGATACCAAGGCCGGCCCTCCTGCGAGTAAGCTGGAAAAGGTCCCGGGACTTCTTTGAAATTCCGGGCTTTCGTGCTGTCCGGCACGGGAAGCAATGAGGAGAAAATCACCCATGAGTCTTGCAGGGTTGCGGACCGCACTTTCAGCTGATCCCGTCTTCGCCCGGGTGCGCAGTTTTGCGTCGGCGGATCCTGCCACGCGCAGCACCGACGTAGCCTTCAGCGCCCCTGCCGGGATGCGTGCCGTGCTCCTGGCCGAGGTGGCCGACGGGCTCGCCGAGCGGGCCGCTTCCACCGAGATGCCGGACGGTCCCGGGATTGTCCTTGCCGTCACGGCGACCGGCCGAGAGGCAGAGGACACCGTGGCGGCCCTGCGCTCCTACCTGCCCGAAGGCTCCGTGGCCGAGTTCCCCAGCTGGGAGACCCTCCCGCACGAGCGGCTGTCCCCGCGCTCGGACACCGTGGGGCGGCGCCTTGCCGTGCTGCGCCGGCTTGCCCATCCCGAGCTCGACGCCGGGACCCACCTCCGGGTGGTCGTGGCACCCATCCGCGCCGTTGTGCAGCCGCTGGTGGCCGGCCTGGGCGAACTGGTCCCCGTGCGCGTGAAGGTGGGCGAGGAAATCCCGTTCACCGAACTCATCAAGCGGCTGGCCGATGCCGCGTACTCCCGCGTTGACATGGTCACCCACCGCGGCGAGTTTGCCGTTCGCGGCGGCATCCTGGACGTCTTCTCACCCACCGAAAACCACCCCGTCCGGATCGAGTTCTTTGGCGACGAGGTGGAAGCGATGCGCTGGTTCAGCGTCGCCGACCAGCGCACCTTGACCTCGGTGAAGGGCAGCATCGACCACCCCGCCGAGCTGTATGCGCCGCCGTGCCGGGAAATCCTGATCACACCGACGGTCATGGGCCGGGCCGCCAAGCTCAAGGACAGCATGCCGGCCGCGGCAGCCATGCTGGAAAAAATTGCCGGCGGCATCGCCGTGGAAGGCATGGAGTCCCTCGCCCCGGCCCTGGTCGACGGCATGGTCGCGATGTCCTCACTGCTGCCCGCCAGCTCCATCACAGTGGTGCTGGATCCCGAAAAGGTCAGTGCCCGGGCCCACGACCTGGAGTCCACGAACGAGGAGTTCCTCGAAGCGGCCTGGTCCACGGCCTCCGACGGCGGCAGCGCACCCCTGGACCTGGCCTCTGCCTCCCTTGCCGGCGGAGGCGCCATCGACCTCGCCTCGGCCGGATTCAAGTCCCTGACCGAAACCCGTGAGGCGACACTTGGCCACGGCGTGAGCTGGTGGACCATGAGCGCACTGGCCCAGGACGAAGAACTTGAAACAACCACCGACGTGATGAACCTGCACGCCCGCGAACCCCGCGGCTACCGCGGCGACGTGGCCGAAATGATGGAGTTCATCGGCTCACGGATCAAGGACCAGTGGCGCGTGGTCGTGGCCACCCAGGGCCCCGGCCCGGCCCAGCGCCTGGCCGAGCTGTTCCACGAAGCCAACATCCCGGCGTCGCGCGTTGAATCCCTGGATGCGGAACCGCAGCCGGGCATCATCGAGGTGACCACGGCGGACACCGGCCGCGGCTTTGTCCTGGACTCGCTGAAGCTGGGGCTGCTGACGGAGGCCGACCTGCTGGGCCGTGCCTCCGCTGTCTCGACCCGGGACATGCGCAAGATGCCCTCCAAGCGCAGGAACGCCGTCGACCCTCTCCAGCTGCAGGCGGGCGACCATGTGGTCCACGAGCAGCATGGCGTCGGCAAGTTTGTGGAGCTGATCCAGCGCAAGGTGCCCGGGGCCGGTGTTGGCGGTGCGGCCGGGCTGCGCGAGTACCTGGTGCTGGAATATGCGCCGTCCAAGCGCGGGGCGCCGGGCGACAGGCTGTTTGTGCCCACCGACCAGCTGGACCAGGTGACGGCCTATGTTGGCGGCGACGCGCCAGCGCTGTCCAAAATGGGCGGTTCGGACTGGGCGGCCACCAAGGGCAGGGCGCGCAAGGCAGTCAAGGAAATTGCGGGCGAGCTCATCCGCCTGTACTCCGCCCGCATGGCCAGCCGCGGGCACGCCTTCGGGCCGGACACGCCCTGGCAGGCCGAGCTGGAGGAGGCGTTCCCTTATGTGGAGACGCCCGACCAGCTCGTGGCCATCAACGAGGTCAAGGCCGACATGGAGAAGGAAGTTCCCATGGACCGGCTGATCTCCGGCGACGTGGGCTACGGCAAGACCGAAATTGCCGTCCGTGCCGCGTTCAAGGCTGTCCAGGACGGCAAGCAGGTGGCCATTTTGGTGCCCACCACGCTGCTGGCCCAGCAGCACTTCGAGACGTTCAACGAGCGCTTCTCCGGGTTCCCCATCCAGGTCCGGCCGCTGTCGCGGTTCCAGACGACCAAGGAGTCCAAGGAGATCGTGGAGGGTGTCCGGGTGGGGACCGTGGACGTCATCATTGGCACGCACAGGCTGCTGTCGAAGGACTTCGCGTTCAAGGACCTGGGCCTGGTGATCGTTGACGAGGAGCAGCGCTTTGGTGTTGAACACAAGGAGGCGCTGAAGAAGATGCGCACCAACGTCGATGTGCTGGCCATGAGTGCCACCCCGATCCCGCGCACCCTTGAGATGTCCATGACGGGCATTCGTGAGACGTCGACACTGGCCACCCCGCCCGAGGAACGCCACCCCGTGCTGACCTATGTGGGAGCCCACAGCGACAAGCAGGTCGGTGCCGCCATCCGCCGGGAACTGATGCGCGAGGGCCAGGTGTTTTATGTGCACAACCGGGTTAAATCGATTGAGCGCACGGCCGCGCACATCCAGCAGCTGGTGCCCGACGCCCGCATCGCCGTGGCCCACGGCCAGATGTCCGAGTCGCGGCTGGAGCAGATCATTGTTGACTTCTGGGAGAAGCGCTTTGACGTGCTCGTGTGCACCACCATCATTGAAACGGGCCTGGACATTTCCAACGCCAACACGCTCATTGTGGAGCAGGCCAACAACTACGGCCTCTCGCAGCTGCACCAGCTGCGCGGGCGTGTGGGCCGCGGGCGGGAGCGCGCCTACGCCTACTTCCTGTATCCGGCGGACAAGCCGCTGGGCGAGGTGGCCCTTGAGCGGTTGAAGGCGGTGGCGGCCCACAACGAGCTGGGTGCAGGCATGGCCCTGGCCATGAAGGACCTTGAAATCCGCGGGGCGGGCAACCTGCTCGGCGGGGAGCAGTCGGGCCACATTCAGGGTGTTGGTTTTGACCTGTACATCCGGCTGGTGGGCGAGGCCGTGGCCGAATTCCGCGGCGAGGGTGAGGAGCGGCTGGCCGAAATGAAGATTGAGCTGCCTGTCAACGCCCACCTGCCGCACGACTATGTGCCGGGGGAGCGGCTGCGCCTTGAGGCCTATCGGAAGCTTGCCGCGGCTGTGACGGTTGAAGGCATCGCCGAGGTTCAGGCGGAACTGGAGGACAGGTACGGCGAGCTGCCGCCGGCCGCCGTCAACCTCATTGCCGTGGCGCACTTCAAGGTCCTGGCGCGGGCCGCCGGTCTTTCCGACGTGGCGCTGCAGGGGAACTTCATCAAGTTCGCCCCTGCCGACCTGCCTGAATCCAAGGTCATGCGGCTGACCCGCATGTACCCCGGATCAATGGTGAAGCCGGCGTTGAATTCGGTGTTGATCCCCAAGCCCAAGACCGCACGCATCGGCGGCCGCGACCTGGCCGACGCCGAGGTGCTCAAGTGGGCGCAGGGTGTGTTGGAGGCGATCTTCGAAACGGTTCCCGCGAACGTGCAGTAGGCGCCCGGGCCGCCGACACCCTGCCGCGATGGCGCGCAGGCCCCGGGAAGGTGCCTCCCGCCGTCGTGCATTAAAAAAATGACCCGCAGAAGTGGTCGTTGAATCAACTCAGACTAGTTGATTCAGCGACCATTTCTGCGGGTCAGCTTGTGGGCGGCTTCGCCGCGCCAGTGGCCGCCGTAAATTTGTGCGTTTCCGTTGCGCGGTGGCTCTTGCAAGATGGTTCCAGCGGGGTGATGATAATGGTGTCTGTGACCGTCGACACCGGTGCATCTGTAATGCCTTTGAGCTTGAGGGTCAGCTTGGTGCGGAGGGTTTCCATGGGCACCGTGGATTGTTGCCTTGAGCACGAGTATCAGACTCCTTGATTGATCCCGCCCTCTCCTTCACAGGCACGCACCTTGTGCCGGGGTGCAGCATG
>NZ_JBQSVT010000021.1:0-74314 GCF_052376555.1 Specibacter sp. AOP5-B1-6 | reverse complement strand
TGGGGCCGGGTCTGCCTCTGGTTCCGGGCCGGGGTCCAGGGGAACCCCGTCGGCAGCCGGGTCCACTGGCGCGAACCACGGACCCTGAGCATCACCAGTGGCGGTACCGGCAGCACCCTCAGCGCCGTTAGCTGCAGCGGATCCAGTCCCCGCACCGGCACCGGCTGGTGTGCCACCAGCGGCGGTGGTGGCGGCATTGGAAGTGCCATCAGCGGCCGTGGTCGCGGCAGTGGAAGTGCCATCAGCGGTGCGGGTGGTATTGGTGGTGCCGCCATTGGTGGTGTTGGGTTGTGCGGGGGCGTAGATCTGGTTTTCGGCCATGGACTGATTCAGCAGCAGGGCCGCGGCGACATCAGCCCTGAGCTGGGTCAGGGTCCTCTCCTCGTGAGGTCCCTGGGCTGCCTGGGCAGTGAGAGTGGCTTGAGCCCAGATGGCCTCCACGGTCGGTGCTGGTGCATACAAGCTCAACCACGACATCCCGTCCCGGGCACGAGAGACACCCAAGCGCCGCTGGCTATACTCACGCCGCGTCTTGGGAGTGATCGTTTCCGGGTAGAACCGTTCCCGGCGGCGCCGGGCCTTCTCCCTGAAACTCGGCAGCGTGGCGCCGGCAGCTTTGCCGAGCAAGACCTGCTCAAAAGCATCAACAGTTTCCTGCCCCAGGCCGGCTTCGCGCAGCAGGCTCGTTTCTTCGGCGATGATGACCGCGTAGTCCCACCCCAACCAGCCACTGCTCAAACCCTCCATCGTGGCCGGCAAATAATTCACGAGCGTGCCCGCATGCAAAATCAACTGCCCCGCCACACCCTCGGACACCGACAAGATCCCGGCCAAGTCAGCCCGCATCGACATCAACGAGATATCGCACTGCCACGAATCAACAGCAAGAATACTGCCCTCAAGAACAGCCGTGGACTCCAAACGGGCAATCAACACAGCCGCCAACGCAGCGCACTGATTCTGATGCTTATGCAACGCCGCAATCGCGTCCGTGCAACCATCCATCAACGCCCGCGCCCCCTCCAAACGGGACTCCACCCCACCAACACCAACAGACGAGCCAGCACCAGGGGAATGAAGAGCGCCAGACCCGGCCCCAGCACCAGCGGCGGGGTCAACAGCTTCAGCAGCGGCGGGCTGAGCAGCGTCAGCAGAGCGGCGACGGGGGCCAGGGCGGCGGGGATCGGGAACCGGCAGGTCAGGCAACCCGGCCATCGCAGCAATGTCAGTGCCAAGGGGTTCAATGGAAGGAAGAGCAAGTCCAGCAATCAGGTCCGCCACACTCAATGTGGTGGATGAACCATCCCGGCCAACCGGGAAATTCACTGAACTACCCATACCACAATCATAACTCAAATGTGTGGAAATCAACACTATTATCCACAACTACCTAAAAATATTTCCTAGAACCCCCGCGTTGCCATAGCGAGTGTGGAGTCAACGATGGGAGGCCATGCGGTGTGCATGTTCAAGGGCCGGGGTTCATCGAAAGCTGATGGTCCTGGGCCCGGCGTCTCTTTACTATCCCTTGGATCATTTGCAGCGTCTTCGGGATCGACGTATTCCCACGGGGATGTACCGGACTCATGTTTCCAACTTTTCAAGGCTGATGCATACAGGAGTTCACCTACGTGGGCCGACCACTCAGCTAGTTACCCTGGATGCCGACGGCACGCAGATGCCCCCAAGTCACCCGCGGGAGCAGATGCTTGCGTCGGCCAACGGATGGAAGTACTCCTGCACAAAGCGCATGACTCCAGGTAGTTTCACGTGAAACTGTCTTGGATTCCGAATCTGGCATTTTTGGCGGCCCATAGCCCGGTTCCAGGCAGCGGGAGCGTCTAAAGTTTGAACCTTAGGATCAATCTGGGAGAAGACGGAAGGCGTCAGATTAAATGGGTGGGGCCCGGACATTGTCCGGGCCCCACCCATTTAAGTCGCCGTGGATGCTACTTCAGGAAATCTGCAAACTCCTTTTCCAGGTACTGCTTCGGACGGGCTCCGATGACGGTGGTCTTAACTTCTCCACCCTGGAACAGGTAGACCGCCGGGATGGAAGTAATTCCGTACTTGGCGGCGATGGCCGGATTGGCATCCACGTCCACCTTCACGACATCAACCTTGTCCGAGTACTCAACCGACATTTCGTCCAGGATGGGACCAATTTTGCGGCACGGTCCACACCATTCGGCCCAGAAATCCACGATGACAGGCTTCTCTGAATTCAGTACCGCATCGGCAAACGTTGCATCTGTTGCGCTTTTAGCATTGCTCATGGTGAACTACTTTCTCTTAGGAGTCCTGATCGGCCAAGAAGTGCTCCACATCCAATGCGGCAACACATCCCGAGCCGGCGGCCGTGATGGCCTGGCGGTAAGTTGCGTCAACCACGTCGCCGGCAGCAAAGACGCCGGGCAGGTTTGTCTTGGAGGAGCGGCCCTCAACGGAAATTGTGCCAGCTTCGGTCAGCTCAAGAGCGCCCTTGACCAGATCAACGCGAGGGTCGTTGCCTATGGCAACGAATACGCCTGTGACTGTGAGTTCGCTCTTCTCACCCGTGACGAGGTTGTTCAAGCGAATGCCGCTGACCTTGGCCTCGCCGTCGATGCCAATGACCTCAGAGTTCCAGACGAACTTGATCTTCGGGTGGTTCAAGGCACGGTCCGCCATGATTTTGGAGGCGCGCAGTGTGTCGCGGCGGTGCACAACGGTTACTGAGTCCGCGAACTTGGTCAGGAAGATCGCTTCCTCCATGGCGGAGTCGCCGCCACCAATAACGGCAATGTCGTGGCCCTTGAAGAAGAATCCGTCGCAGGTGGCGCAGGAGCTCACTCCGTGGCCCACGAGGCGCTTTTCACCCTCGACACCCAGTTCGCGGTACGCCGACCCGGTGGAGATGATGACTGAGCGGGCCTTGAATTCCTGGCCGTCGGCCAGGGTCACCGTCTTGACTGCACCTTCGAGCTCAACTGAAGTGACGTCGTCGTACATCACCTCGGTGCCAAATTTTTCAGCCTGCTGGCCGAGGTTCTCCATCAGGTCCGGGCCCATGATTCCCTCCGGGAAGCCCGGAAAGTTTTCCACCTCTGTGGTGTTCATCAGCTCGCCACCTGCTGTCACGGAACCGGCGATCATCAACGGTTTGAGATCCGCGCGGGCAGTGTATATAGCTGCGGTGTAGCCTGCGGGGCCTGAACCTACGATAATGACGTCACGGACATCGCTTGCGGGGGTGGCTTGCGTGCTCACGGGTGGGTGTTCCTCTTCCTTCATTGACTGCGCCGCCACGGGGCGGCGCAATTGAACCTTCGCTATCCACAACCGGCGCGGGGACGCGGTTATTCCGTGACGCAGGTGTGCGTAACGGCTGTGGTTACTTGACGCTGATTTCGGTGATCTTCAATCCGTACGGGTACGTCACGAAGGGCTGCAGCTTTGGCAGCTCTGTGAAGCTGATGATGACGTATTTGGCCTTGATCCCCGGGGGTGCTGTGAACGTGAAGTCTGGTGCACTGAAAGAGCCGCTGCCAATCTTCGTTGCGCCCTCAAGCACCGGCTTGTCGTTGGTCAGGATGTCGAACTGACCGCCCGAGCCGGCAAGCTGGTTGATGGTTACGGAACCGATGGTGGATTCCTCGGCCAGCTCAACCACGAGGTCAATGCTGTCCGTCATGCCGCCAAAATCCGCGCCGGAGAACTCAACTGTGGGCCAGTAGGTGGCCTTGTTGCTGTCGAGGGCTTCCTTGAGGCGCGGGAAGTAGGTCTCACCATAATTCTGGACGCCGGGGGCGTATGCCGTGATGTCGGTGAGCCCAGTGACCACGGGGGCGACCGGTTTTGGCTCGGCAGGGGCATCGGAACTCTGCTGCGGGCTTTCGCCCGGAGTTGCCGCCGACGTGGTCGTGCCGGCCTGGTTGCTTGAACCATTGAACAGGGTGCCGATGTGCTGGAATGCAAAGATAAGGGCACCAATGAGCAACACACTCACGATGGCACCCGTCAGCCAGCGCCCACTGGTGCGTGGGGCATTGCCGTCGTCTTCCTCGTCCAGGGTGTCGTCCTCGGTGTAACCGTCGCCGGCATCACGCAATTCTGCCGGGAAAGTTCCCGGGCGCCGGGACTCGGCAAGGTCTTCCTGGTGTTCCTCGTTGATGAAGCCGTAGTCGTCCTCGTCCCACAGCGTCACCTTGGCGGCGGCTGGGGTTTGCTGGGCCGCTGTTGGAGGCACGACGGCGGCTGCCGGTTTCACTGCCGGGGCCACGGCTGCCGCGGGCGGGGGTGTGGGCACCGACGCAGCGTCGTGGCGGGTTTCCTCCCGGCTCACCTTGGGCACGGACTTTGCGGGAGTCAGCGGCGAGTTGTCTTCATAGACATAGGCGCCGCCGGCAGGTGCCGCATCGCGTGCCTGCCCGAAAATTTCGGTGCCGAGTGTGTCCGTGAAGAACGGCTCCTGATAAACCTCTTCGGCAGGGTCGGTCGGGACCACAAGATCAAGCAGGTCCGCGGAGGAGGTCCGTGCCGCAATGAGGTACGTGGCCTTGTCCTGAACACCCAGATCCAGGATGGAGACATTGGACACCCGTGCGCCGGTGGCAACTTCGCGGGCGCTTTGAGTCAGGTGTTGGGAATTCTCAACGGCAGATACGAGGATGCTGACCGGCCGGTTCAGGACCTGGTCCAAGCCATCCAAAATAATGTCGTTCTCGGCGGAAGCCAAGATGCGGCCGGTCACCTTGTAGCGGCCGCCAAGGATGGAGCCCACATCGATAGGTTGTGGCACCAATTCCTCCTCTTACATGCATGGTGGCTTGTGCGAGTGGTGCACACTAAGCCATATCTGACTGATTCTATAGGAAAACATTGCAAGTTCCATGGTCGCGACCCTGAACGGGCCCAGCCATATTCAATTCTGCCTACCTCGACGGAAGGCGGCTGCGAACTTTCGCCAGCAGCGGGTTGAGCACGGCGTCCACTTCATGCACGCGCAGGCGCTTCAAGATCAGGACGTACACCAGCGCCATGACGGTGCCAACGACAGCCAGCGTGACAGCCGAGGCGGGAATCGAGGTCCACATGAAGCCGGTGGCGGAGGCGCTGCCAAACAGTCGCAGCAGCAACTCGCCGACAATGCCGGCCACCAGGGCAGCGGCCAGGAACCGCATGTGTCCGCGCAGAATGAGGCCACCCCCATAGTTGCCCAGCCTGGCCCGCAGGAACAGGTGGCTGATGATGGGGCCCAAGATGTTGTTCAGGGTGTAGCTGGCAGCCACCCCGTAGATGATGAATTCCTCCGGCAGCAGCGCCGCCGACAAGGCGGTGCTCATGCCAACACCCACCAGAATGCACTGGATGATGAATGGCGTCCTGGCATTCTCCTGTGCATAAAACACCCTGTTGAGGATGAAATTGATGCTGTAGAACGGTGCGCCAATCGCCAGAATGGACAGGATGATGGCGATTTGGCGGCTGCCCGTTTCCTGGCCGCCACTGAACAACATGCCAAACGGGCCTGAAAGCACGACCAGGGCAACGGCGGCAAACACCGTGGCCATACCCGTGGTGCGCAGCGCCCCGGCCAGAGAGGCACGCAGCCCTGACATGTCCTTGTTGGCTGCGGCATGCGCCATCGCAGTGAACATCACCGTGGCAATGGAGAGGGCGATGATGGAATGCGGCATGATGTACAGCTCGGTGGCACGGTTAAGTGCATAAAGGCCAGGGACGGTCGACCCAGGCTCCGGAACACCGTCGCCGCCGGCCGGAATCGTGGCCACACGCATAATGATGATGAAGCTCAGGTTGCCAACGATCATGGTGCCCATGGTCCACATGGCAACCTTCGCAGTGGTACCCAGCCCCGTGCCCTTCAATCCAAAACGGGGGCGCAGGCCCAGTCCCAGGCGTTGCACGGGAATCAGCAGCACGGCCGACTGCACCACGATGCCCAGCGTGGCTGTTCCTGCCAGCATCCACGTCTGACCCGTGGTCCAGTTATCCACCGAGTGGGGGTTGGTGGCGGTGCCGCCCGCCACCGCGATGAACACCAACAGGCCGCCGATGGCCACAACGTTGTTGACCACGGGTGCCCACGCATACGCCTTGAAGGAGTTGTGCGCATTAAGCACCTGGCCCAGCAGCGAGAACAGCCCGTAGAAGAAGATCTGCGGCAGCAGGAACAAGCCAAAGGTGATGGCCAGCTCCAGCTGTGCGCCCTTAAAGGAGGTGGACAACCCCATGATGGGTGCCACCAGCAGCATGACGAGCCCGGTCAGCACCAGCAGGCCAATGACGCCAAGGGTCAGCAGGCGCGAGATGAATTCAGAACCCTTGTCCGGCTGCTTGCTGGCCTTGGCGATCTGCGGGATGAGCACAGCATTGAACACGCCACCGGCGATCATCAAAAAGATCAGGTTGGGGAGGCTGTTTGCGCCCTCAAAGATGTTGCCCACCGTGGTGCCGGCAATCGCGATGCCCAGCACGATGCCCTTGACAAAGCCAAGGATGCGCGACGCCAGGGTGCCAATGGCCATGGAGGCACTGGACCGCACGGCACTGGCTTGTACGGCGCCGGACCCCGCTGCACCGGACCTCGCCGCCCGGGACCCTGCGCGGGATCTTGTGGCGCCGGTCCTTGTGCGGTCCCTTGTGGCGCGGAACCTTGAATCGGACGACGGCGCCTGGCCGCCGGCGCTGACTGTCCCGCTTCCGCCGTTGGTCCCGCCCCCGCCGTTGGTCCCGCTTCCGCCAGCGGATGTTGCACCGACGTCGCCGCTCACCACCGGCTGCGCCTGGGTTTGCGGGGAGGCCTGCATCGCTCCCTGAGGGGAAGCCTGCACTGCGGCCAGCATGGAAGTGTCCATGCTGATTTGCGGAGCAGCCGACCGTGGCGCGGTGTTGGGTTTCGGCGGGATGCGGAGCCGTTCATCGTTAGACATTGTTCCCATCATCTCACTGCATGCTCAAAGAGTGCTGGCAGCAACGACCGCCGCAACACGGGTCCGGTGGGGCCATGCTGCCAGCGGCAGCTAGAAATATTCCGGCAGCAATTCGCGGGCGAGGTCGGTGATGCGCCGTTCATTGGGAAATGAGAGCTTCTTGGCCAATTCGGCCAAGGGCACCCACGCCACATCCACGGCCTCGTGGTCCGGATCATTTTCAATGGTGAGGAAACCGCCGGTGGCACGCAGCAGGAAGTGGTGCACCGTTTTGTGGACCCTGTGCCCGCTGACGGTGAACCAGTAATCAATGCTGCCCAAGGTGGCGAGAATCTCCCCGGCGATGCCGGTCTCTTCCTCGATCTCACGCACGGCCGCCTCGGCGTGTGTTTCAACACCTTCGGGATGACCCTTCGGCAGGCACCACTCAAGCCGGCCACCGCGGTTGATGCGCGCGATAATCGCAACCCGGGGGACGCCGTCGTGCATCTCAACCACAACGCCGCCGGCCGAAACTTCCTCAACAGTTGGCAGCTGGCTTGGCGTGCTGGGTGCTGCGGGCACAACCTGGGGACCCATTGCCGACGGCAACGGGGTCCTCTTGGGCGCGCGCGGCACTGGGTGAACCATGGAGTCCACTCTAGCTATCTTTGGCCACGGATGATGACAGGCCGGAGGGGCGGTTTCGCACTGTCCATGGAAGACGGCGCCGCCGGGCAAGCGCGCGCCCGGAAAAGTCTGGCATCCTTAAGGAACCATGGATTTAGTGCCCGATACCTCAAAATTTGACCCAGTTGTTCTGGAACTGGGACGGCTCTTTGCCGACGCCGGTTATGAACTTTCCCTTGTCGGCGGCCCCGTCCGCGACCTGTTTCTGGGGCGAATTTCCCCGGATCTGGATTTCACCACCAACGCCACCCCGGATGAAATTCTGGCTGTGGCCAAAAAGTGGGCGGATTCGCACTGGGAGATGGGCCGGGACTTTGGCACCATCGGCTTCCGCAAGCGCAACCGCAACAAGGAGGTGCTGCTCATTGAGATCACCACCTACCGTGCTGAAGCGTACGACCCTGACTCCCGCAAGCCGGTCGTGGCGTTCGGCCGGTCACTGGTGGATGACCTGCAGCGCCGGGATTTCAGCGTCAATGCCATGGCGCTGAGGCTGCCCGAGATGGAACTCATTGACCCCTTCGGCGGCGCCAAGGACCTTGCCGCAGGCTTGCTGCGCACACCCGGGGCGGCCGAGGATTCCTTCTCGGACGACCCGCTGCGCATGATGCGTGCCGCCCGCTTTGCCTCCCAACTGGGCTTTTCGCTGCACCCTGAGGTACTGGCCGCGATGACGGGAATGGCCGGGCGGATCAGCATTATTTCCGCAGAACGGGTCCGGGACGAGCTCGTGAAACTGATCTGCGGTGCGCGTCCGCGGGCAGGCATCGACATTTTGGTTGAGACGGGACTTGCCGCCATTGTGCTGCCCGAAGTTCCCGCGCTCAAGCTCGAAACGGATGAACACCACCGCCACAAGGACGTTTACCAGCACTCCCTGCAGGTGCTCGAGCAGGCGGCTGCGCTGGAAAACGGGCCGGAGGGACCTGTTCCCGGCCCCGATTTTGTGCTGCGGTTTGCCGCATTGATGCACGACGTCGGCAAGCCCAAGACCCGCCGTTTCGAACCGGGCGGGGCTGTCAGTTTTCGGCACCACGACCTGGCCGGCGCGAAGCTGACGGCCAAGCGCATGAAAGCCCTGCGCTTTGACAATGACTCCATCAAGGCTGTCTCCCGGCTGGTCGAGCTGCACATGCGCTTTTACGGCTACGGCGAGGCGGGCTGGTCCGATTCCGCCGTGCGCCGTTACGTGACCGATGCCGGCCCGCTCCTTGAACGGCTGCACCGGCTGACCCGCTCCGACGTCACGACCCGCAACCAGCGCAAGGCCGAGCGGCTCGCTTTTGCTTATGACGACCTGGAGCATCGCATCGCCGTCCTGGCCGAGCAGGAGGAACTCGATTCCATCCGCCCGGATCTTGACGGTGGTGCCATCATGGCCTTGTTGGACATCAAGCCCGGCCGTGTTGTGGGGCGCGCCTACAGCTTCCTGCTTGAACAACGCATGGAACATGGGCCGCTGGGTCCGGAAAAGGCTGAAGCGGCATTGCGCACGTGGTGGGCGGGGCAGCCCGAAGCGCAGCCCGCCCCGGCTGGTGCCGAAGCGGATGTTGCCAATCCGGCCGGTTCCGAGGCACATGCTGCCAAACCAGAAGTTGCCAAAGACTAATTAATACCCGTTGCAAGATCGCCGATTGGAACAAAGAACCATGACACAGCATCCCGCAGACAGCATCCCGGCTACGGTCGCACCGCTCCCGGGCGGCCCCAAGCTGTGGCTGTTGCGCCACGGCGAGACCGAGTGGTCCCGCAGCGGGCAGTACACGGGCCTGACCGACATGCCGTTGACCGAGGTGGGGGAAACCCAGGCCCGCTCCGCGCAGGCTGCCCTGTCCGGCGTCGACTTTGACCTGGTTCTCACCTCGCCGCTGCAGCGCGCGCACCTGACGGCCACCCTGGCCGGGTTCCCCGAGGCAGCCGTCGAACCAAACGCCGTCGAATGGGATTACGGCGACTACGAAGGCATCAACAGCGCGGTTGTCCGCGCCGAAAACCCGGGCTACCTGATCTGGGACAACGGCGTGCCCAACGGCGAGACCCTGGAGCAGGTGGCCGCGCGTGCGGACCGGATCGTGCAGCGCGCGCGGGCAGTCAAGCGCGACGACGGCGCGCCGGCCAATGTGCTGCTGGTGGCACACGGGCACTTCCTGCGGATCCTGACCGCCCGCTGGCTCGGGCTGCCCGGAGGCGAGGGCCGCCACTTTGTTTTGGGCACGGCCAAGGTGTGCACGCTGGGCTGGGACAAGAAAACACCGGCAGTCGAACAGTGGGGCCTGTAACGCCGGTCTGAGCTGACAATGCCGGTCTGCTGACAACACCTGGGCGCTGCAGCCGGAAGGCGTTCCGGGGCGCCCCGGGTGACGCAATCGGGCGGCGGGGCCGTGACCCGGTAGGCTCATATTCATGCAGGAATCACAGGCTCCGGAGAGGCCGCCCCGGCACCCCATGGTGGTGCCCTCACGCAGCGACTCATTGTTGCGGAGCATGACCGAAGTGGTGGGCGGACCGCTGGGAAAGCGGACAGCACCGGGGGCCACAAAGCCCGGATTTTTCACGGTGGAACGCGTCCTGGTCCTGATGGCTGCCGCGGCCGCCTTCATCGCCGTGATGACGAAATCCCATTGCCGCACCGCCGGATGGACCACTCCTGACCAGTATTCAACTGTGTGCTGGTCCATGTTCCCCAACTCGTTTGTGGACGACAAACTCGGCACCCTGTTCCCGTTCTTCAGCCAAGGCTCGCCGTTTGAGCAGCCCGTGCTGGCGGGGTGGATCGCCGGCAGCACGGCGTGGCTGACCGGCCCGGCGGGTGATGGTGCCCTGCGCCAGCTGGCGTTCTTTGACGTCAATGCCGCCTTGATTGCCGCGGTTTGGATCGTCACCGTCATTATTGTGGCCCGCACCGCCGGGCGCCGCAGCTGGGACGCAGCGATTGTGGCTGCCAGCCCGGTGTTGATGCTGAGCGCCTACGTCAGTTGGGACTTCTGGGCGGCCGCCCTGGTGAGCCTGGCCATCTACCTTTTTGCCCGGCGCCGCACTCTCTGGGCTGGTGCCGTCCTTGGCGTCGCCGCCATGGCAGCGCCTTACCCGCTTATTGTTTTGCTGGCGTTCCTGGTCCTTGGCATCAGGGCCCGGCGCGTGACCAGGATGCTGGAAATGGCCGCCGCAGCCTTGATCACCTGGCTGCTGGCACTGGCTCCTGTCATGGCGGCCAATCCGCCGGCATTCCCCGATTACGTGCAGAAGTTGATTGCCGCCGAGCCGTCGGAGTCCTCCCTTTACGGCGGCTGGAATCTCCTGGCGGGGCGCATGGGCTGGCCCGCGTTGGATGTGGGCGTGAGCAATGCCGTCGGTGCCGTCCTGCTGGCGGTGCTGGTTTTGGGCCTGGCGGCGCTGGCCCTGTACGCCCCGCGCCGTCCGCGCGTTGGCCAGCTGGTCTTTGTGGCCGTTGCCGGCTTCACCGTTGTGAGCAAAGCTGCCGAACCGTGGCATGCCATCTGGCTGTTGCCGCTGCTGGCACTGGCCCTGCCGAGATGGCGTCCCGTGCTGCTGTGGCAGGCGGCCGTCGTCGGACATTTCATTGCCTTGATGCTCTTTCGCGCCAAGGGTCTCGGTGACATCAGCAGCCAGCATGCCATCGACACCCCTTATTTCATGATGGCTGCCATGGTGGCGGGTGCTGCGACCTGCGCGCTGATCGGGCTCACCATCCGCGACATGTTCGTTCCCGGACACGATGTGGTGCGCCGCGGCGGCATTGACGATCCGCAGGGCGGGGTGCTGCTTGGGCCTCCGACCGACCCGGCGGTGGCCCTGATGGACGAACGCCGGGCGAATTCTGCCGCGATGCAAGCCGAAGTGGTCGGTGCCGCCCGTGTTGCGGTGCCTGCTGCGGGGGCGCCCCTTGCCGCGGGTGTCGACGGCACTGACGGTGAACTGCCGGTCCGGGCGGACGCTTAATATGGTCGATGTCGCGGTGGTGGGCTCGGGCCCCAACGGGCTGGCTGCGGCCGTTACGATGGCACGGGCCGGGCTGTCGGTGCAGCTGTTTGAGGCCGCCGAATCCATCGGCGGCGGCACCCGGACCAAGGAGCTGACGCTTCCGGGGTTCCGGCACGACGTCTGCGCGGCCGTGCACCCGATGGCCCTGGCATCGCCATTTTTCAAGGCCTTTGAATTGAGCCGCAGGATCGAACTGATTGTGCCGGAGATTTCCTATGGCCACCCGCTCGACGGCGGCCGGGCAGGCATTGCCCATCGCAGCCTTGAGAAGACGGTGGACGGCCTCGGTGCCGACGGCCGCGCGTGGCGGACATTGATGGAACCCCTGCTGCGCCGACTCGACGGCGTCATTGATTTCACGCAGGCAAACCTTGTGCGGGTGCCCAAGGACCCGCTGGCGGCATTCGAGTATGGCGTGCGGACCCTGCTGCAGGGGACGGCTGCGTGGAACCTGGGCTTCCGGGGAGATGTTGCCCCGGCCATGCTCACGGGCGTGGGTGCGCATGCGATCGGACGCCTGCCGTCGTTGGCAACGTCCGGTGCCGGGCTGCTGTTGGGTGTGTTGGCCCACGCCGAAGGTTGGCCGGTCCCGCGCGGAGGATCCCACGCCATTGCCCAGGCCATGGCTGATGACCTGCTCGCACACGGTGGACAGATACACGTTTCGGAGCGCATCGACAGTGTGGCCGAACTGAAGGCCGCAACGGGTGCCGCCGCCGTCATTTGCGACACCACGCCCAGGGCGCTGGCCGCCATGGCCCGCAAGGAATTGCCGGCCCGATATATACGCAAACTGGAATCCTTCAGCTATGGACCCGGCGTGTGCAAAGTTGATTTTGCGTTGTCGGGTCCCGTGCCGTGGACGGCGGCCGAACTGCGCCAGGCACCCACCCTGCACCTGGGCGGGTCACGGGATGCCATTGCCTTGGCCGAAAATGAGGTGTTGGCCGGGCGCCACCCCGAAAACCCCTATGTGCTCGCAGTCCAGGCCGGAGTCGTTGACGCGAGCCGCGCTCCGGAAGGACAGCACACCTTTTGGGCGTACACCCACGTTCCGTCCGGCTCAACCCGCGACTGCACGGAAGCCATCATCCGGTCCGTGGAAAGACACGCACCCGGGTTCAGGGACCTCATCCTGTCGACGAACACGCAGACTGCACGGGATGTGGGCGCGTACAACGCAAACTACATTGGCGGGGACATCAGCTCGGGGGCGGTGACGCTGCCGCAACTGCTCAAGCGCCCGGTCATCTCGACCGATCCCTGGCGAACCCCTGTTCCCGGTCTTTACCTGGGTTCTGCTTCAACGCCGCCCGGGCCCGCCGTGCATGGAATGGGAGGCTGGCTCGCTGCGCGGTCGGCACTGAAAAACACGTTCGACCTGGCCGCCCCCGACCTGGGCTTGGGGACCAAATAACCCGCACCAAATAGCCCGCACCAAATGGTCCGCGACCCGAATTGATGGGTGGGGAAAACAAAAGCTGCCCGACCCCGATACGGGGGTCCGGGCAGCTTTTGTGCTGCGGCAGTTATGCGGCAGGGAAGGTCCTGTTGCGGGGCCGCAAGGGCGGGACCCTGCTAGTTGCGGCGGTCCAAGGTGCCAAGTGTGGCACCGGTGGCGTCCTTGACGGTGAGCACGTCCCCGTCGAGGGTGCCGCTGGCGGCCTTGGACAGCCAGGTGTCAGTGCCCTCGCACGCCATCTGGGTGCCGCCGAGCTGCGGGAAGGTGAGCTCGCCGTCGACCATCATCCACTGCCCGGAAAGGCGGTTGCAGCCGTCGCTTCCCGTCAGGAAACCGGCCTTGTTCGCGTCCTGTTCCTGGCCCAGGGCCAGTTCCAGGTACGGCTTCTTGTCGGTGTTGTAGCCGTCGCCCCACGTGCCGACGGGGCCTGTTGCGGCACCGCAGGACGAGATGGTCAAAGCAAGGAGAAGGCTGCCGGCAAGGGCTGCAAGGCGTTTCATAATGAGGGTGGCTCCGATCGCGCTGGTCTAAACGTGCGTTTCCCTTATGTTATTGCATGGCTGCACATTCCCAGCCCTCGGGACGTGGCGGCTAGTGTGCGCCTACGCCCGCCGAGGCCGCGACGGGGGCTGTGAGGACGCCGTCGCGCATCGAGGCAACAGCGTCGGTGAGCGGCACGAACTCGGTGTCGTGGGTGACCATGACGGTGGCCACGTTGAACTCGTCGCTGACCTTGCGCAGCAGTCTGACGATGGAATCGCTGCGGGCGTGGTCGAGGGCGGCCGTGGGCTCATCAACCAGAAGCACCTTGGGCTCGGCCATCAGGGCACGGGCAATGTTGACGCGCTGGCGCTGTCCGCCGGAGAGCTGATGCGGGCGCTTGCCGGCGCAATCGGCCAGGCCCACAAGGTCGAGGAGCTCGGCGGCCCGGACCCCGGCTGCGCGCAGTGCCTTGCCGCGCAAGTGGTCGGTGATGATGAGCTGCTCGGCAGCCGTCAGGGAGGCCAGCAGGTTGGGCTGCTGGAAGATGATGCCCACCTTGTCCCGGCGCAGGGCGGACAACTCCTTTTCGGAAAGAGCCGTGGCATCGATGCCGTCGATCATGACCAATCCGGACGTCGGCTTGATCAAGGTGGCGGCCACGGCCAGCAGGCTGGACTTTCCCGAACCGGACGGGCCCACCAGGGAAACAAACTGGCCGGGGTGGACCGAGAGGTTCACGGCATCCAGGGCCGTCATGATGCCCTCACCATCGGGGTATTGCAGTGTCACGTTGATCAGATTCAGTGCAGTCATCGGAGTGTCCTTAGTACAGAGGAGGGGAAAGAAGTGTGTGGTGGATGGCGTGGTTGGGCCCACGCGCCCGAGGGGACCCCTCGGGAGACGCGCCAGCGGCTCCGGCTGGGGAGGGCGTGGGGACTAGTTGCCGCCGAGGGCGATCATGGCGTCAACGCGGGTGACCTTGCGGACGGCAAGGGCTGCGCCAGCCAAACCCAGGGCCACGATGCCGACCACGGGGAGCAGCGTTGTTGCCGGGGTGAGCAGGAACGGGGCGGCCTGTGAGGCCACGAGCCCGCCGGCCACACCCACAAGTCCGCCGATTCCGGCACCAGCGAGCAGGACCAGCGCCGCCTGCGTCAAGGCATCGCGCAGGAGGTAGCTGCCCGAGGCGCCCATGGCCTTCAGAACGGCAATGTCGCGGGTGCGCTGGACGGTCCAGACGGTCAGGAAGGCGACGATGACAAGGGCTGAAATTCCGTAAAGGAACGCCTGCATCATCAGCAGTGAGCCGTTTTCGCTCTTGTACCCGCCCAGGCCTTCGAACGATCCGCTGCGGGTGGTGCTGGCGGTGCCGGCAGCGGCATTGGCGGCGTCGGTGTCCACGGTGGCGCCCGGCTCGAAGGTCACGGCGAGAACTGTTGCGATCTGCGCCGGGTCGCTGAGGTGGGCAACCTTCTTCCAGGTGGGCAGGGTGGTCCAAACAACCGAGCTGTGCGAGTACCACTGGTCGGGGACGATGCTGCCAACGGTCAGTTCAGTGCCCGCAATGGTCACGGCGTCGCCCGTGGAAAGGGCGAGTTCCTCTGCCACGCTTTCGCCAATGACCACCGTTGAATCACTGATGTCCGACGGCGCGATCCCGGCAGCTGCGCCCTGCCCGCCAACAGCCTGCCCGCCGACACCGAACACGGCAACGTTGGCAATGCCCTTGCTGTCCCCGGCACCCTGGAAGCGGCTTTGGCTGATGCCCAGCGGCACCGTTGACTGCACGCCCGTTTGTCCGGCCCAGTCGTCGAGTTGTTTCTGCGTGACCTGGCTTTCGGTGAAGGAAACCTTTGCCTCGTTCTCGGCCGGAGCCCCGAACACCAGCTGGCTGACCTTGTCACCTGAACCGGAACCCTCGCCCAGTTGGGCAACGGCGGAGGTGGATTGGTTGCCCAGCCCGGCGGTGAGGCCTGACAGCAGAACAAGCAGCAGGCTGATCAAGGCCACAACGGCGCCCATCAGGGCGAACCGTCCCTTGGCAAAGCGGATGTCTCGGATTGCGAGGAACATAAACAGCTTCTTTCATGTGCCGGAAGAACTGGCTTCTTTCCGGGTGGATTTGCAAGTACTTTAACTGTCCCGTGGAACGCCTTCCGTGCCATCGCGGGGTTGGTTGATCCTGCCCCTTCGAAAGGGATGACCGGCCACTCAACCATTTGGTTGATCCGCCCGGGATGGTGCGGGGCCTAAGCTGGTGACATGTCTGCCGTGGATGCCCCGCCTGTCACCAGTGGCACAATCCTGCGCTTTCTGCGCGTCACCCTGCACGTGGGTTTTGCGGTGTTGCTGGCAGTGGGCGTCATCCGCCTCCTCATGGACCAGTCGGAAGGGCCGGGACGCTATTGGTACCTTGCGTTGTCGGTGTTGCTTGCGACGACGTATCTGGTGGGCACCGTGGCCGAGAAACGATATTCGGCGGGAGACATGCACCAGAACCCAAGACGCTTTGCGGTGCTGTGGCTCGCGTTGATCACCGCCATGTGGGCTGTGCTCATGCTTGGCTCGGTGGAATTCTCCTGGCTGGTCTTCCCCTTGTTCTTCCTCCACCTGCACCTTTTGCCGCGCTGGGCCGGACTTGCCACCGCCGTGCTCATGACGGTCGGGGTCATTCTTGCGCAATGGAGTTCAGCAGGCTCCAGCTTTCCGCCGCTGCCGGTGATCGTGGGGCCGGTCTTCGGTGCGGCGTTCGCCGTGGCCACGTCGAAGGCTTACCGGCTGTTGTACCAGGAGGGCGAATACCAGCGCCTGGCGGCCGACGAACTCCGTCGCACCAGGGCCGAACTTGCCGCCACCCAGCACGAATCCGGGGTTCTGGCGGAGCGTGCCCGGCTGGCCCGGGAAATTCACGACACCCTCGCCCAGGGCTTTTCCTCCATTATTTTGGTCTCCCGCGCAGCGTTGCGCAGCCTGGAATCCGGTGATCTGGAATCCACCACGGAAAGCCTGACAATGGTTGAGGCCACCGCCGCCGAGAACCTTGCCGAGGCGCGGAATTTTGTGCGCGGGCTCTCCTCCCCGGCCCTCACCGAAACCTCCCTGGTGGAAAGCCTGTCCCGGCTGTGCAGCAAAACCCAGCGCGAGGCCGCCGCCCGCGGGGGCTCGCTGCGGTGCAGCTTCCGGCTGGACGGCGAGCCCGCCGAGCTGCCGCAACCCTACAAGGTGACCCTCCTGCGCGCCGCCCAGGCGAGCCTCGCCAATGTCTGGCTGCACGCGAAAGCCAAGTCCGCCGTCGTCAGTTTGGCGTTTCTGGGCAGCGAGGTGACCCTTGACGTGTTCGACGACGGCCGGGGCTTTGAGCCGGACAAGCTTGCGGACACTGTGGCCGGGCGGGCGGACGGGAGCGGCTTTGGCCTGCGCTCACTGCGCGAACGTGTGGTGGCGCAACGGGGGACGATGACCATTGAGTCGGCCCCCGGGGAAGGCACCGTGGTGGCTGTCCGACTGCCGTTGAATGGGGGCCGCATCGGCTCCGGCGCAGAACAGTCAGGCACTGAACAATTTGGCGCTGAACAATTTGACGCAGAACAGGGGGAGAGCGCGTGAATGAGATTCGGATTTTGTTGGTGGATGACCACCCGGTGGTGCGTGCCGGGTTGCGGGCCATGCTCACCGAATTTGAGGGGTTCACCGTGGTGGCTGAGGCACCGGAGGGTGGTGCCGCCATTAAGGAAGTCGAACGCCTGCAAACCTTGGGTGAACCGGTGGATGTGGTGCTCATGGACCTGCAAATGGGTGACGGGATGGACGGTGTGAGTGCCACCAAGGCCATCAAGGGGCTGCCGACTGCCCCTCCTGTTCTGATCCTGACCACCTATGACACCGACGCGGACATTTTGGCAGCGGTTGAAGCCGGCGCCAGCGGCTACATGCTCAAGGACGCCCCTCCCGAGCAGATCCGCGGCGCGGTGCAGTCGGCTGCTGCCGGGCAGACGGCGCTTGCCCCGGAGGTCGCCGCACGGCTCATGGGCCGGATCCGCAACCCCGCCCCGGTGTTGTCCGCACGGGAGGTGGAGCTGGTTGAACTGCTGGCCACCGGAATGACGAACAAGGCCATCGCCAAGCAGCTGTTCATCTCCGAGGCAACCGTGAAAACACACCTGGTGCACATTTACGACAAGTTGGGCGTGGACAACCGGACCGCAGCCATTTCCGTTGCGGTCTCGCGCCGGATCATACGCAGCGCGGGATAGCCGGTCGCGGTTGTGGACCGTGCCCCTGGAGCGGGTCCCGGCGTGGAAATTGCGCCGAAACTTGGCCCGAAACCTGAACCGGCCGACTGCCGGGGGACTGCCGGAAACTTGCTGCGTAAAAAAGGGTGCGCCGAGGACCCGGATGCCCTAGGCTGTGACGTATATGACATTCGTTTGGAGTAATCCCGGCCAGGGTGCGCTCCTGAAATGTCGAGTTTCTTAGTGGGAATTTCTTAGTGGAAAAACCTCTACGTTTCTGAAAAGCGGCGTAGGCTCGTCACTACCGCGTGCAAGGAAGCAGGGGGACCACCGAATGACGTTTTCGCAACGAAGGTCGCGGCCGTACCAATTGAGCATGGCGGTGGTTTGCACCTTGCTTGCCTCCAGCGGGTTTGTGGCGGCCGGCTACGTTGGCACGTCTTCCGCGGACGCGGCCGCTGCCGCCAGTGCCCAGGAAACCATCCAGGCCACCACCGCCGCCGTCAAAACCAGTGAAGCCGTCCCCGCCGGATTTGATTCCCTTGCCGCCCAGGGCCTGGGTGTGAAAATGTCCTTCGCCGATACCTTGATCCAGGCCAAGAAGCCTGCCGCCAAGAAGATTTTTGACCTGACGGACCCCAATGGCAACACCCCGCACCTGGCCCAGGGCATCAACGCCATGCGTGGCAGTGCTCCGGAAATCTCCGCAGAGTTGATTTCCCAGGTCCGCAAGGACATCTTGACGGCCGCCTACCAGGGGCTCGGCCATCCCTACGTTTGGGGCGGCACCAGTTTTGCAAACGGCTGGGACTGCTCCGGGTTCGTTCAGTGGGCCTATGCCCAGGCGGGGGTTGCCCTCCCACGAACCGAGCAGTGGCTGCCCATGGTTCAAACCAACAATCCCCAACCCGGCGACATCGTCGTGCAAAATCCCGACGGACCCAACCACTGGTCCCACATTGGCATCTACATTGGCAATGGCAAAATGATCAGCGCCTTGAACCCGTCCGTGGGAACGTTCATGCATGCGCCGGGCGACGTCAGCAGTTCCTCGAGCTACTTCACGATGCCCGCCTTCGCCTCGGACGATGAAAAGGCACGCTCCGACGCCGAGAAGGCAAAGGCAGCGAAGGACAAGGGCGAGGAAACGCCGAAACCGGCCGAAAGCACAGCCCCCGCCGCAGAGCCCTCGACGGAGCCGGCCACAAGCAAACCGGGTACGACCAAGCCGGGCACCACCAACCCCACCACCAAGCCCGGGACGACTGCCCCGAGCAAGCCGGCGCCGACCAAACCTGGCACGACCGCCCCGAGCAAGCCAGCGCCGACCAAGCCCGGGACGACTGGGCCAACCAAACCGGCACCGACAACAACACCCCCGGAGGCCACAACGCCGCCGGCCACGACCGTCCCAGCCCCAACTCAAGCCCCGACGACTGCACAGCCGACGACCGGGACCCCGAGAGCGTCGGAAACCACAACCGCACCGGCAAAGAGCTCTCCGTCCGGCGTGGTGCCCGAGTCACCGGTCACCACCAGTGCGGATTCAAGCAGCTCGCTGTCGGCAGATCCCCAGCCTGGTCACAGCGGGGTTCCAACACCCTAGCTCCAGCAAAGCCCCACGCCGCGTCAAGGCCCCGATCCACGTCACAGACATGACGATGGACGGGGCTCCGAGCCGGTCAAGCTGGCAACAGTGAAGGCTGCCGACGACGGCTCGGCGACGCTGACGGCGGTGATTCCGGCAGCATTCGCGGCCGGGGCACACGAGCTGACACTGGAGCAGGACGGCGCAGTCGTGGCCCGCACGGCAATTGTGATTACGGCTGCAACGGTTGATCCGCCGGTTACTGAAACACCGGATCCCGAGCCGACAGCGCCTGCGCCAACTGCGCCAACGACAGTACCCGAACCGACAACGCCAACGGCGACAGTTTCGCCAACGACAGCACCGGATCCGTCAGCGCCAACGACGGTGGCCCCGACGACGACAGTCCCGGCTGGGGACCACGGCAGCAACAGCGGTGGCGGCTTGGCCGCAACGGGCGCCACAGTCCTGCTGCCGGCAGGCATCGCCCTGCTGTTGTTGCTGGGAGGTGCCGGTGCGCTGGTGGTCATCCGCCGCCGTCGTGCGTAACTAGCGCAGCGCCGCAAAGCAGTACGGCAGCGCAACAGTGGGGGCACATGGGGAGAAATCCCCATGTGCCCCCACTCGTATCCTGGCTAAGCTCAAGCAGGACAAAGGAGTGAACATGGCCGATGGATTTCTGGGCGCCGAGCCCCAACAGCTGGTTGAGCTTGCGGGCACCATGCGGGACGCCGCCGCAAAACTTGATGGCGCCTCAAAATCCCTGACCGGCAAGATCAGCCTGAACTTGCGCTGGCAGGGACCGGACGCAGCTCGGCTCAAAAGTGACTGGCACTCACGCCATTTGCCTCGAATTGCCGCCGCCTCCGCCATGCTAAACAGCTCCGCCGATGGAATTATCAAGCAGGCCAACGAGCAAATTTCGGCCAGTGCCGCCATGGGGATGGCTGACGGGGCAGGCAGTGCCGGGGGAACGACTGCACCGCCGCCGCCCAGCGGATCCAGCGCAGAAGACGTAAAAAAGTGGTGGGACTCCATGACGGACGACCAGCGGCAAGACTATGTCAAAGCCCACCCCGCCGAGGCCGGGAACACTGACGGCATTCCCATGGAGGCGCGCGCGGAGGCCAACAGGATTACGGCCGATCAGCGGCTGCACGAGCTGGAAAACACTGCCAACTACACCGAAGAGTCCACGCGCGAGAAGGAATACCTGCGAAAGGTCATCGACGGGAAAATCCAGTTGGTGGCCTATGATCCCAAGAACGGCAACTTGATTGAAATGATCGGCACGCTGTCCCCGCACACCACCACGGTGCTGACCTATGTGCCTGGGACGATGGCCAATGATGAAGGATTCTTCGACGGAAGTGCCCAAGGAGTGGCGCATTATCTGGCGAGGGCTGACACCACCGGCGGAACCGTCGCATTTGTCTACAAGAACAGCGAATTCCCGCAGGACCCGACGATGCTGCAGTCAAAGGACCAGGAATTTGGCATGGCGGCCGGCCAGAAATTGCACGACTTTGAATCCGGCCTGGGCCTCGAGGTGCCGCCAGGGGCCCAAACTGTGGCGGTCAGCCACAGCTGGGGTGAAGGCGCGGTCTCCTCTGCCGAATATTACGGCTCCCACTATGACAAGCAGATTTCCTTGTCGGGAGCATGGATGCCCGACGACTGGAAGGCTGATCCCAACACGGAATACCACCACTTCAGCTACGACTTTGACGCTTTGCGGACGGCGCAGGAATTGGGTGTGGTTGCCGAACAATATCCCGGCCACGACCCGTCGTTCACCCAGCACGTCTACGATGACCCCAACGACAATTTTCAGATTGGCTCGGTGAAGATCACCACCAATCCAAATGCGAAGATTGAGAACCACTCCTTGATTGCAAACGCAGACGATCCCAGAAACCGGCAGGCCATGCAGGACTTGGCAAGGGCGGTGTACTGATGAGCCTGGCAATGACTGCCGAACAGGCATCTGGCGTGCGACGGCGGCTTGGCCGCAGCGGTGTGGTTGTCCTGCTTCTACTTTCCCTGCTGGTGACACTCCTTGCCGCCGGCTGTGCCAAGACCCAACAACCCGAAAGGCCTGCCGTGGACCTGCAGACAGCCAAGAGCACCACCATGGCGAATGAACGCGACATGGTTGCCGTCATCGCCCCGGAAAACATTGTTGAGACAAAACAAAACCAAATGTCCAACCTGCTCGGCTGCAGTGACGGCGAGTACTCCTGGACAGGCCAAATCAACGTGATGCTTGTGCCGGGAGCCGACGGGCCCGGTTATGTGCAAAAGATCAAGGAAGCGTGGACCGGCAAAGACGACTGGAACGTGGCCGAACGCAGCACGGCGCAGGGCGAGACAGTCGTCGACATTACCAACGATGCCGGATACAGCCATGGCGTTGACTTTTCGGCAGAGCACAACGCCATCCGGGTCATGTCCTTTTCGCCCTGCTTCACCATGGACCCGCCCTATGAGTACGGCAACGAGTACTGACGGCACACCGGAAAACGGCGCAATTTCGGCTCAGCTGCTGCGTTGCAAGAAGCTGACCACGGCAAGCACGCGGCGGTGGTCGTCGGCGCTTTGCTGCAGCCCAAGCCTGATGAAAATGGCGCTGATGTGCTTTTCCACGGCACCGCCGCTGACGACCAGCGCCTTGGCTATGCCGGCATTCGTCAGTCCCTGGGCCATCAATTCCAGCACCTGCGACTCGCGGGGGCTCAGCGTGTTGAGGGGATCGGCGGCGCCTCGGTTGGCAAGCAGGGCGCTGATGACCTCAGGATCGATGACAGTGGCTCCGGCGGCAACACGCTCGATGGCGTCCGCGAAATCCTGGAAGCGGGCAACCCTGTCCTTGAGCAAATACCCCATGCCAGCGCCGTTCGAGGCTCCGGCCAGCAGTTCGCTGGCGTAGCTCAGTTCCACATATTGCGAGAGCACCAGGACAGCAACCGACGGGAATCTTCGCCTGATTTCAAGGGCGGCCTTGAGACCTTCGTCGCGGTGCGAGGGTGGCATCCGGACATCGGTGATCAGCAGCTCGGGGACGTGCTCCTCGACGGCGTGGAGGAGTTCGGTGCCGTCGCCCACGGCCGCGCAAACCTCGGCCCCCGTCTCTTCAAGCAGTCGGACAAGGCCTTCACGGAGCAGGACGGAATCTTCAGCCAGGACAACACGCATAACCTCAGCGTAGCCGCTGGCTGGACCGTCGGCTCCCCTGGATCAAGCGCGCAAAGGGATGCTGGCGCGAAGGGTGGTGGGACCGCCGTCGGGACTGCTGATGTCCAAGGAGCCGTCGACGCCGGAGAGCCTGTCCACCAAGCCGGCCAGGCCGTGGCCCTTGCCCACATGGGCGCCACCGTTGCCGTCGTCGCTGACTTCGATGAGCAGCTCGCTCGGATTGGCGTCTACGCTGATGGCGGCCTGGTTGGCACCCGAATGCTTGGAGACGTTGGCCAAGGCCTCGGACACCACAAAATAGGCGGCATTTTCGGCACTTTCAGGCAGCCGGGTGCCTTGGCCAAGATTTCCGGAGACGGCCACGGGGACTGCGGACTTGCCGGCCAACGACTCCATGGCCGTGCGCAGGCCCCTGTCAGCCAGCAGCGGTGGGGCAATGCCACGAGACAGCTGGCGCAGTTCCGCCAGGGCCTCGCGGCTCTGCTCCAGGGCGCCGTCCATCAGATCACGGGCGGCTTCCGGATCGGTGGTCATGCGGCGCTGTGCCGCCTCAACATCCATCTGCAACCGGATGAGCCGCTGCTGGGGGCCGTCGTGCAGGTCTCGCTCGATCTTGCGCAGCGTGCTGGCTTCCTCCGAAACGACCTGCGCCCGACTGGTGGCCAGTTCCTCGCTGCGGGCGCGGAGGGCGGCTGTTTCGTTGGTGAGCAGGGCACGGGTGGTGGCGGCATCGGCTACGGCGAGCAGGTGGGTGATGAAAGGGAGCAGGAGCAAAAGGACTGCACCGTAGAACAGGCCCAGCCAGGCCTCGGCTATCTCCGGGCTGACGCCCAGGTACTTGTCCAGGCCGATGAGTTCAGCGAGGGGGGTGTTGCCGGCAGGCAGGAACCGGAGCCAGATCCACTGAGTCAGTCCGCCCAGCGTGGCGGCCGGGATGGTGACGGCCACGCAGAACGTAGCTGTGCGCAGCGGAAAAGAGACGAGAAAGCCGTGGATGAAGTCCTTCCACAACTGAGGATCGGCAAGGTTCTTAAACATGCCACCAATGGAAAATTTGTGTCGTTCCCGGTAGTGAACGGGAGGGATTTCCCCGGCCCAGCGCCGCAGGGCGCTGCGGTTAACGTTGGCAAACCATCGGGCCGTGGCCAGGCAGGCCACGAGGATGGGCAAGCCGATCCAAATGACGATCGTGGACAATCCCAGCGAGAACAACGCCACCAAGACGACGAAGGAAACAATCGAGATGAAGAAGCCGGGCAGGATGTATGCCAGGTCGGCGCCGATCTGCCGCCACGTGGCGGGGCGCAGGATCAGCCAGGACTTGGGTGCCGTGGTGGCAGTTGAGTTGTTCATGGTTCAATCCTTGCCGGGGCCGGGTGCTGAAACCATCATGCCAGCCGGTGAATCCGGGGTGGGGATAACCCCACCAGGATGTCCACCCTGATTCCCCGGGACTTGCCCGCCGCGGAGGGGAGCGGCGCTGGAGGGAGGTTCCGGCGTCGTGCTTCCACAGCGCATGGCTGGGAAGGGGGCACGAAGATGCGAGAATTGCAGCGTGGGACATATTGACGTTGCAAACATTGACTACTTTCTCTCCGATGGCCGGCAGCTGCTGAACGGGGTGAACTTTCGCGTCTCCGACGGCACCAAAACGGCGTTGATCGGCCCCAACGGCACGGGCAAGACCACGCTGCTGCGCATCATCTGCCAGGACATCAAAGCCGATGAGGGCGCGGTGTCGCGCTCCGGCACCATGGGTGTCATGCGCCAGTTTGTGGGCCAGGTGCGGGACGAAAGCACCGTGCGCGATCTGCTGCTCTCTGTGGCGGCCGCCAACATTGCCTCCGCCGGCAAGGCCGTGGACGCTGCCGAGCTGGCCATGGTGGAGCTCGACGACGAGCCCAGCCAGATGGCGTACGCACAAGCCATCGCCGACTGGGGCGACATTGGCGGCTACGAGATGGAAACCATTTGGGACGAAGTGACCATGGCCGCCATGGGCATGGACTTTTACACGGCCCAGCACCGGAAGGCCGCTTCGTTGAGCGGTGGCGAGCAAAAGCGGCTGGTGCTTGAGGCCTTGTTCTCCGGACCCGACGAGCTCCTGCTCCTCGATGAGCCGGACAACTACCTCGACGTGCCGGGCAAGCGGTGGCTCGAAGCGAAGATGGCCGAATCGGACAAGTCGGTGTTGTTCGTCAGTCACGACCGCGAGCTCCTGGCCAATGCCGCGAACCGGATCGTCACGCTCGAACCCGGCATCAACGGTGCCTCCAGCTGGACGCACGGCGGCGGCTTTGAGTCGTACATCAAGGCGCGCGAGGACCGCAACGCCCGCTTTGAAGAGCTGCGCAAACGGTGGGACGAGGAGCATGTCAAGCTCAAGGAACTCGTCATCATGTACAAGACAAAGGCCGCGTTCCGTTCCGACATGGCGAACCGCTACCAGGCCGCGCAGAGCCGGCTGGCACAATTTTTGGAAAAGGGTCCGCCCGAGGCACTGCCCATTGAGCAAAACGTGAAAATGCGGCTCAAGGGCGGGCGCACCGCCAAGCGCGCCATCGTGGCCACGAAGCTGGAACTCACGGGCCTCATGAAGCCGTTCACCACCGAGATCTGGTTCGGCGACAGGGTTGGTGTCCTTGGCTCCAACGGCTCAGGGAAGTCGCACTTCCTGCGGCTCTTGGCGGCAGGGGGCTCCGACCCGGACAAGGAACACCAGCCGGTGTCCGACGTCGAGATCGCCCATGTGCCCCACGAAGGGTCCGTGAAGCTTGGCGCCCGCATCCGCCCGGGGTTCTTTGCCCAGACGCATGCCCGGCCCGACCTTTTAACCCGCACGCTGCTGGACATCCTGCACCGCGGCGATGAACACCGTTCGGGGCTTGGCCGGGAAGCTGCCGCGGGGGCCCTTGACCGCTACGGCCTTGCCTCGAGTTCCGAGCAGAAGTACGACTCCCTCTCGGGCGGGCAGCAGGCGCGGTTCCAGATTCTCCTGCTGGAGCTGTCCGGCGCCACGCTGCTGCTCCTTGACGAGCCGACCGACAACCTTGACCTGCATTCGGCCGAGGCCCTGGAAAAGGCCATCGATTCCTTCGAAGGCACGGTCCTGGCGGTCACGCACGACCGCTGGTTTGCCCGTTCCTTTGACAGGTTCCTCGTGTTTGGATCCGACGGCAAGGTGTACGAATCCGACGAGCCGGTGTGGGATGAAAAGCGGGTGGAGCGGGCGCGGTAAGTCCGCTGTCCTTCATGCTTTGCAGCGGTGCCACGGCACGGCACTAGAGTTGAAGTGAAGCGCTTTCCTGCCTCCCTCCTGTAAAGAGTGAATTCACCATGAACCAGCAGACCGTCCGCCGCGCGGCCATTGCCACGTTTGCAGTCTTTGCCATCAACGGCTTCGTCTTTGCCAGTTGGGCCGCACGCATCCCGGCCGTCACCCGCATTCTTGAACTGTCTGCCGGGGACATGGGCCTGCTGCTGTTGACCATCGCCGCCGGATCGGTCATTGCGCTGCCACTGGCCGGAACTGTTGTGGGCCGGTTGGGCACGGCCAACACGATCCGGGTTGGCGGCTTCACGGCAGCCTTTGGCGGGCTGATCATTGCCATCGCCCTGGCGCAGCATGCCGTCCCGCTCACGGCGGTCGGCTTGTTCTTCTTTGGCATCGGCATTGGTCTCTGGGACGTGGCCCAAAACATTGAAGGCGCGGACGTCGAGCGGCACCTGCGACGGACAGTCATGCCCCAGTTCCATGCCGGTTTTAGCGGTGGTGCGCTCGTCGGCGCCCTCGTCGGGGCGGGACTTTCCGCACTGGATGTCAGCATGCCGTTGCACCTGCTGGCCATTGTCATCGCCGTCTGCGCGGCCATGGTGTTTGTGCCAAAATATTTCCTGCCGGAGACGGAGTTGAGCGGCAGCAAGCAAACACAGGCCACCACGACCCTGAAGGGCCGCAGCGCCTGGACGGAAAAACGCACCCTGCTGGTCGGCCTGGTGGTCCTCGGGGCTGCCCTGACCGAGGGATCCGCCAATGACTGGATCGCCAAGGCCAGTGTTGACGGCCTCGGCACCTCCGAAGCCGGCGGGGCCATCATGTTCGCCGTCTTCGTGGCGGCCATGACGTTGTTCAGGTTCTTCGGCGGAACGTTCATCGACAAATTTGGCCGGGTGCCGGTTCTGTACGGCAGCCTCGGCTCGGCGCTTGTGGGCCTGGTGTTGTTTGTTGTGGCACCGAACATGGTGTTGGCCGGTGTTGGTGCCGTGCTCTGGGGTGCCGGCGCAGCCATGGGCTTCCCCATGGGCATGTCCGCAGCGGCCGACGACCCGGCACGGGCCGCCGCCCGCGTCTCAGTGGTGTCAACCATCGGCTACGTGGCATTCCTTGCCGGCCCGCCACTGCTCGGATTCCTCGGGGACCACGTCACCATCCGCTGGGCGCTGCTGGCCATTGCCGTCGCCATCGTGGCCTCGATCCTGACCGCCCCGGCGGCCAAACCACTGCCTGAATCAGAGCACCAGCGCGTCTCTCCCTAAGCGGCCGGAGCTGTGGCCGACCCCGTCTGGGCAACAGGTCCCTGCGCCCTGCGGCTTGGTGCCTAGCGTGGTTGGGCAACGTTGGCGTGCTCATCGCGCAGCTGGCGTTTAATGATTTTTCCGCTGGGGTTCTTGGGCAGCGAGTCAGCGATCACGACGTGTCGGGGTGCCTTGTAGCCGGCCAGGATGGTGCGGGTGTGTTGGATGACCAGTTCCTCGGTGAGGACAGCACCGGGTTTGGGGACGACAACCGCGGCAACGGCCTCGACCCAGCGTGGGTCGCTCACCCCAAAAACAGCAACTTCGGCAACGCCGTCGAGCCGGTAGATGGCTTCCTCCACTTCGCGGCTGGCGACGTTCTCCCCGCCCGTTTTTATCATGTCCTTTTTACGGTCCACGACGGTGAGCCGGCCCTCGGCGTCGAGGCAGCCGAGGTCGCCGGAATGGAACCATCCGTTGCGGAAGGCCTCGGCGGTCTTTTCCTCGTCCCGGTAGTAGCCCAGTGTGGCGTGCGGGCTGCGGTGCACGATTTCGCCAACCGTGCCCGCAGGCACAGGCTGGTCGTTGTCGTCGACGATGGCTGTCTCGACGTTCAGCGTGGCCCGGCCTGCCGAACCGGCGTGGGAGAGCTGCTCGTCGGGGCCGAGGATGGTGGCCACCGGCGACATCTCGGTCTGGCCGTAGAAGTTCCACAACCGCACGTTCGGCAGCCGCCGCTGCATTTCCTTGAGGATTTCAACGGGCATGGGCGAAGCGCCGTAGTACCCCTTGCGCAGCGACGACAAGTCCGTGGCGTCGAACTCGGGGGCGCGCAGCAGCGAGATCCACACCGTGGGTGGCGCGAAGAATTTTGTGACTTTCTCCCGCTCCATGGCGCGCAGAATCAAGGCCGGGCTCGCACCGGGCAGCAGGATGCTGCTGGCGCCCAGGTAAATGTCGGGGCCCAGGAAGCAGTCCAGCTGGGCGCAGTGGTACAGCGGCAGGGCGTGCAGGTCGACGTCGTCCGCGTCCATGCCGCCGTCGAGGGTGGCGCTGACGTACTCCCACAGCAGTGAACGGCTCGACAACAGCACACCCTTGGGCCTGGACTCCGTGCCGGAGGTGTACATCAGGCGCAGCGGGTCGTCGTCCGCAACTGCCACCTCGGGTGGTGGGCCCGCCGCGTTGAACCAGTCGGCCACATCGCTCCATCCGGCCGGCGCACCAGCGCCGGTGCGGCCAATGCAGGCGCGAATGGTGACGGCGGCCGAGGCTGCGGATTCCACTGCCTGGTCCATCACCGGAACCAAGGCAGCCTCCACCACGACGGCCGATGCGCCGCTGTGGTCCAGGATGTAGGCGATCTCGTCGGCGCCCAGCATGAAGTTGACGGGCACCAGGACGATGCCCAGCCGGGCGGTCGCGAAGGACAGGACCGCGAACTCCCAGCAGTTGTGGGAGAGCAGGGCCAGCCTGTCAGCCTTGGCCATCCCCGCACGGGACAGTGCCGCGGCGGCACGGTCGACCAGGGCGTCAAATTCGGCGAAGGTGAGCCGGGTGTCCCCGTCGGCAATGGCAAGTTTTTCCGGAAAGCGGCGTGCGGTGCGTCGCGGCAGGTCACCCAGTGCCTGCTGCCGGACCTGCTGGACGAGTGTGCTGGAATCCATGATTATCTCCCTTGATAATGGCCTCCGGATACTGGAATCCCCGTCCCGCTGCTGACCCGGACGATTCCTGCATCAGCTGTTGGGTCGTGCCAAGTCCTAAGATAGCACCAGGGTCTGCGTCAGCGGCCGGAAATATTCCGTTGCAGGCATGCGTCCTTGACTGCCGACCACAACAGGAGCGTGAGTCCGGCCCCCAACAGCGCTCCGGCAACGGTGTCGGAAAACCAGTGCGCGCCCAGATAGGTGCGGCTGTACATCATGGCCACACTGAGGATTGCACCGCTGATCCACATCCACAATCTTCCAAGCACGACGGCGGTCACCACCATCGCTGCCACCGTCCCGCTGACATGCCCAGACGGGTATGAACCGGAGTCGACGGCCACCAGGCGGTCGTCCGGGCGGGGCCGGCCCACCAGGAGCTTGATCAGGTGGGTGGCGCCCAGTGCGCCGAGGTTTGCGCCCGCGGAAAACAAGGCCAGCCGCGGGTGGCGGCGCAGCAGCACAAGGAACAGCAGCGCACAGTAGATGACCATGCCGGTGTTTCCGACAAAGTTCAGCACGCCGTTCGCGGAAGTCAGCCACGGTGTGCGCGAGGCCAGCATGAACTGGTTCCAGCCGGCGTCGAACGCTCCGAATGGGGGATTGTTGCCGGACGCCCACACCATCAAGGCGCCAGCCACGAGGAAAGCCAGCGCTGGCAAGGAGATCCACAGGAGGCGGGAGCGCGGGCAGTTCAGCGGCAGCAGTGCACCGCGCCTCGGAGGCTGGGGATGCGGCGGTTGTTGGGGCATCTGACGATTCTAGGCTGCTGCCGAAAGATCCGCTCAAACACCGCCGATACAAGCACCGGAACCGCTGAGGGCGCGACCACCCGGCCATCATCCATTCGGACTACCCTGAGTAAACCCTGAATCATCCCTGAGGTAGAAGAAATTCCCCGGATCGTTGCGTACGGTGGTTATAGATTCGCAAGCCGGGCTGCAACGGTCCGTCAGACCATCCAAAGGGGTGTCCACATGATTGAGGCAGTAAACCTGGCCAAGCACTACGGTGCCAAGGCCGCCGTCGGCGGTGTCACGTTCACCGTCAAACCGGGCATGGTGACAGGCTTCCTGGGCCCCAACGGTGCCGGCAAGTCAACCACCATGCGCATGGTCGTCGGGCTGGACAAGCCCTCGGCCGGCACAGTGACCGTCAACGGCAAGCGGTACGCCGAGCACCGCGACCCGCTGCATCAGGTCGGTGCCCTGCTGGATGCCAAGGCGGTGCACACCTCACGCAGCGCCTACAATCACCTGCTGGCCATGGCGGCAACGCACAACATCCCCACCAAGCGCGTCAACGAGGTCATCGACATGACCGGACTGGCCGCCGTCGCCAAGAAGAAGGCCGGCGGATTCTCCCTCGGCATGGGGCAGCGCCTGGGCATTGCCTCGGCACTGCTGGGCGATCCGCAGACGTTGATCCTCGATGAGCCGGTCAACGGGCTGGACCCCGAGGGTGTCCTCTGGGTCCGCAATTTGGCCAAGCACCTCGCCGCGCAGGGCAAGACAATTTTCCTGTCCTCGCACCTGATGAGCGAAATGGCCCAAACCGCTGATCACTTGATCGTGATTGGCCGCGGGCAGATCATTGCCGACGCCCCCATCGCCGAAATCCTTGCCGGCGCACAGCAGGCAAAGGTGCGGGTCCGCACCTCGGACGTCACACGGTTGAGCCAGCTGCTGGGCAGCAATGGCGTCAAGGTGGAGTGCAACGAGAATGAAACCCTCGAGGTTACCGGGCTCGACGCACGCCAGATCGCCGCCATTGCCCTGGAAAACCGGGTGCTGGTCTACGAGCTGACACCGCTGACGTCGTCCCTGGAAGAGGCGTACTTCAACCTGACCAAGGACGCGGTGGAATACCACTCGCAAGAATTGAATGACACCAATACTGGCCCTGATACTGGTTCCGAGCCGGTTCCCGCCGCTGTGAAGGGACTCTAAAGATGAGCACGACGACGATTTCCGCTCCGCACCGCTCGGTTGGCGGCTCATTGACGTTCGCCGGCGTCGTACGCAGCGAATGGATCAAGTTCCGGTCGCTGCTGTCTACGCGTCTGCTGCTGCTGTTCACGTTCCTGGCCGTTGTGGGTGTCGGGGCCATGGCTGCATGGGTTCAGGCCATGTCACTGGAAACGATCATGAAGTACGGCTCCGGCATGGGCATGGAAGGTGCTCCTGCACAAGGCATGTCACTGGCTGAGGCCGAACAGTTTACTGGTTTCAACCTGTACGCCATCCCCAATGCAGGCCTGCAGATTGGCATCCTGATTCTGGGAGCATTGGCCGTGCTGCTGATTTCCTCGGAGTTTGGGACCGGAATGATCCGCTCCACCGTGACTGCCGTGCCCACAAGACTGCCGGCATTTTTCGCCAAGGCCGTGGTCTTGGTCGTTGTCTCTTATATCTTGACACTGCTGGCCGCTGTCGTAACGACCCTGGTAGCCATGCCGATCTTCAGTGCCTACGGCATCGAATTGTCTTTCGTCTTGGACGGCGTGGTGTATTCCATCCTCATGGGTGGGCTATACGTAGCCGGGGTGGCACTGATCGGGCTTTCCCTGGGTACGCTGCTGCGCAGCTCGGCTGGCGGCATCATCGTGCTGGTGGTCGTGTTCTTCCTGCTCGACTTCGGTACGCAGCTGATGAGCATGATGCCCGGTGAATTCTGGAAGTATCTCAACCAGTATGTCCCGAGCGTGGCTGGTGGGCGCATGTTGGAAATCAATGACAAGTTGGCCTTCATCTCGCCTCTGTCCGGTGGCCTGATCTTCATCGGCTGGATTGTGATTTTCATGGTGCCGGCCATCATCGCCCTCAAGACTCGTGACGTCTAGGATCCGCTGACAGCCCGCCACAATTTCGGGGGGCAAAAGCTCACACTTATGCGCACATATGACCAGGCGGGGGACGCGGAACGAACGGCCGCATCCCCCGCCGACTTACGTTCCGCTGAGCGGCGGGCCGCTGAATTTGCGGCCCGCCGCCGCGGCGTTGTCAGAAGGTACTTTCACGCCCACCCCCGCATCATGGATGTGGTGGTGGTTTTGGCGTATCTGGTGGCCGGGTCAGGCATCTTCTTCAGCGGCAACTTCAAGGACGACCTGGGAGCCCACACGGTTCTTGTGCTGGCCTCGGCCACGGTGCTTATGTTCCGCAGGGACAACCCGCTGACCGTGCTGGCCATCCTGTCAGTATTTGAAATACTCAACGTTGCCGTGGTGCCAAATACCGGCAACGTGGGTGCCAGCCTGTGGTTTGCCTTGTACGCCGTCGCGGTGCGCTACCGGGCGGTTGTCAGCTTTGCCCTGGCAGTTGTCGCCGCGGTTCCCCTGGTCCTCTACATGTTGTTCCTCTTCGAGTACCCGGCGGCTTACATGGTCGAGGGCGGTCCCAGCGCAGAGGTCAACAGCATCATTTCCTCGATCGTCATGTTGTTTTCCAACATCATCGCTGTTGGCATCGGCGCGTCGGTGCGGCGCAGCCGCGCCCATGAGGACGAGCTGCGCCAGTGGGCTGTGCGGAACTCGCAACTGGCCTCGGTGGCCGAGCGCAACAGGATTGCCCGCGAAATGCACGACGTGGTGGCCCACTCGCTCACTGTCATGGTGGCGCTGTCAGACGGGGCCGCCGTCGTGGTCAAGCGTGACCCCGCCCAGGCGGGGGAGGTGCTGGGGCAGCTGTCCCACACCGGCCGCACGGCACTGGCCGACATGCGCAGGGTGTTGGGGGTGTTGCGCGATGATTCCGGCTCCAACAGGTCCCCGCAGCCGGACCACACCGACATGGGCGCGTTGATCGAGGGGTTCCGGCAGGCCGGACTGCCCATCACGTTCACCCAATCCGGGCCGCCCACCCCTGAGGACCCGGCGCTGGCACTGACCGTCTACCGGATTGTGCAGGAATCACTGACCAACGTGCTGCGCTACGGGACGGCCGTCTCGCGGGTCCGGGTGACCGTGGACAACAACCTGGTCCGCGGCGAGCTCTCGGTGCACATTTCCGATGACGGGCGCGGCACCATGAACACCTCGGTTGGAACAGGCCGCGGCATTGTGGGCATGCGTGAACGCGCAGGCATTTTTGCCGGTACTGTCGACGCCGGACCAGCGTCACACGGCGGCTGGTCAGTCAAAGCGCTGCTGCATCCCGCAGAGGGGCCGGAATGAAGGAGAAGGCAATGAGCGAATCTGTCGTGGAGGGTGCGGCCGGAGTTCCCGAGCGAATCAAGGTGCTGCTGGTCGACGACCAGCCGTTGCTGCGAATGGGGTTCCGGCTGATCCTTGAAGGTGAGGAGGACCTGCATGTTGTGGGCGAAGCGTCCAACGGCATTGAGGCGCTGGCCGCCGTCGAACGTCTGGACCCCGACGTGGTTCTCATGGATGTGCGCATGCCCCTCATGGACGGCATTGAAGCCACCGGCAAAATCAGCGCGTCCCCCTCCGATGCCAGCATCATCATCCTGACCACCTTTGACATGGACGAGTACGCTTTTGCCGGGCTGCAGGCCGGGGCCAGCGCGTTCCTGCTCAAGGATGTGGCCCCGTCCGAGCTCGTGCAGGCCGTTCGGCTGGTTGCCAGCGGAGACGCCGTGGTGGCGCCGCGGCTGACACAGCGGCTGCTGGAAAATTTTGTCCGCAGCCGCCCCGTCCGCCCCGTGATTCAACCCGACCCGCTGCTGGAGGAACTCACGCCGCGGGAACTTGACGTGGCGCAATGCATCGCCCAGGGGCTTTCCAACGCCGAGATTGCCCACAAGCTCTTCCTGTCCGAGGCGACCGTAAAGACCCACGTGCGGCGCATTCTCACAAAGCTGCACCTGCGGGACAGGGTCCAGGTGGTTGTCTACGCCTACGAAACAGGCATGGTTATTCCCAGCAATCCGGACTACTAACTGCTTCCGAACGCCGAACTGCAACAATTCTTGGGTTGCAAGCAGGCACGGCAGGCACCTGCGCTGTCAGCCTTCGTGATTGAATCGAAGCATGACTTCTGTTGAGCACATTCTGGACCTTCGCGACTTCATCGAGGCGTCGCCGTCGAGCTTTCATGCGGCCCGCGAATCGGGGCGGCGGCTGGCAGCAGCCGGTTTCACCGAGCTGGCGGAGTCGGCTCCGTGGCCTGTTCAAGGCAAGTACTTTGTGATTCGCGACGGTGCCATCATTGCTTGGCTTGTGCCGGAAAATGCTGCAAGCACCACGGGGTTCAATATTTTGGGTGCGCACACCGATTCGCCGTCGTTCAAGCTCAAACCAAAACCGACCACGGGGCGTTTTGGCTGGCTGCAGGCTGGCGTGGAGGTTTACGGCGGTCCCCTCATCAACTCCTGGCTTGACCGGGAGCTGCAGTTCGCCGGCCGCCTGGTTGACCTGGACGGTGCGGAGACGCTGGTGGCCACGGGCCCGCTGCTGCGGTTCCCGCAACTGGCCATTCACCTTGACCGGAGCAGCAATGACGGGCTGAAACTGGACAAGCAGCAACACATGAACCCGATTTGGGGCCAGGGGAACGCCGCGGACGAGGACCTGCTCGGACTGCTGGCGGACCGGGTGGGCGTGGACGCCTCGACGATTGGCGGCTACGACATTGTTGTGGCCGACACGCAGCCCGGGCAGGTGTTTGGTGCCAACAATGAGTTCTTTGCTGCCGGGCGCATGGACAACCTGACCTCGGTGCACGCCGGCCTGCTCGCGTTGATCGCTGCGGCGGAGTCGCCCGCAGCCGACGTGATTCCGGTCCTGGCCGCCTTCGATCACGAGGAAATTGGTTCTAATTCCCGCTCGGGGGCCTGCGGACCCATTCTGGAAGATGTCCTGACCCGGGTGTCGGACGGCCTGGGCGCCTCGGTGAGTGAACGCCGCCGGGCGTTCGTCAACTCCCTGTGCATCTCGGCCGACGCCGGGCACGCGGTCCACCCGAACTACTCCGAACGGCACGACCCGGCGAACCTGCCTGTCCTCAACGGCGGACCGCTGCTGAAGATCAACGCCAACCAGCGCTACGCCACCGACGGCGTTGGCGCTGCCATGTGGGCGAAACTCTGCGCCGCGGCGGGTGCCCCGTACCAGGAATTTGTCTCCAACAACAACGTCCCCTGCGGATCCACGATCGGCCCGCTGACGGCCACGCGCCTGGGCATCAGGACACTCGACGTGGGCACGCCGCTGCTGTCAATGCACTCGGCCCGGGAGTTGTGCGGCGTCGCCGATCCCTATTATTTGGCGCAGATCACGAAGACGTTCTTTGGCGGGCTGCCCGCCTAGCCTGACCCAACACAGAAGCGTCGCTGCCATCCTGCGGCAGGCCGGGGCGTAGTATTTTGCTCGGAATGCCAGCTCCCATCCGTGCGAAGGAAAGAGCGCCACGTGTCCAAGAACCGCATCAGCCATGCCTTCTCCAAAATGGGTGGCAGGGATCCGCAGGAAAAGGGGCGCGTTTCCACGCCCCTTGAACTGTTCTTTGACCTGACCTTTGCCATTTCCTTCGGTGTTGCGGCTGCACAATTCGCCGCAGCCTTGGCGGACGGCCACGTCGGTGCCGGCCTGATCGGCTTTTCCTTCGCCATGGTTGCAGTGGTGTGGGCGTGGATCAACTTCAGCTGGTTTGCCAGCGCCTACGACACGGACGACTGGATCTTCCGGCTTGTCACCATGGTGCAGATGGTGGGCGTGCTCATCCTCGTCATGGGGCTGGAACCCATGTTTGCTTCCATCGCGGCCGGTGAGCATGTCGACAACCGGGTCATGGTCCTGGGCTACGTTGTCATGCGGGTGGCCCTTGTCTTCCAGTGGCTGAGGGCTGCCAAACAAGACCCGCTGCGCCGTGACACGTGTCTGCGCTACGCGAAATACCTGACGCTCGCCCAGCTCGGCTGGGTGGCCGTGATCATCGTTGAGACCAGTGTTCCGGTGATGTTCTTGATGGCGGCGCCCCTGTTCATCCTGGAAATGAGCACCCCGGCGATTGCCGAACGCAAGGCCAAGACTCCGTGGCACGCCCATCACATCGCCGAGAGATACAGTTTGCTGGCCATCATCGCACTGGGCGAATGCCTGCTGGGGACGGTTGAAGCGCTGCGCGCCCTGGTCGCCGTCAGCGGGTGGACCCTGGATACGGCGGTTGTTGGCCTGGCGGGGACGGGGCTGGCGTTTGCCATGTGGTGGTTGTATTTCATCCTGCCGTCCGGGCAGGCCCTGCATGGCCGGCGGAACCGCTCCTTTGTCTTTGGCTACGCGCACATGCTTATTTTCGCTTCGATCGCCGCAACGGGGGCGGGCCTGCACGTGATGGCCTATTACCTTGAGGGCCGCACCGTCATTGGTGAAGGTGCTGTGGTTGCGGCCGTGGCCGTACCGGTCGTCATTTTTGCCCTGACGTTGACGGTGTTGTACGCCGTCATGGTGGAGGTTGAGCCGCTCCATTTCTGGCTGGGCGGCCTCCTGCTGGCCCTGTCTGCAGGCGCTGTTTCACTGGCGGCAGCGGGGGCACCCGTGGCGGTTTGCCTCGTGCTGATCGTTGTGGGCCCGGCGGTCATGATCGTTGTTGACGAAAATGTCGGGGACCGGCGCCGGCAGGCCGTGATGCAACGGTTGGCGGCCGGGAGCGCGGAAGACTAGGCGGTCAGGCTGACCACGAGGTTGATGGTGGTGGCCAGAATGCCGGTGCCAAACACAAAGGCCAGCAGGCTGTGCCGCAGCACCGCCGACCGCATGGCCCGGGTCGTGATGTTGGTGTCCGAGACCTGGTAGGTCATGCCCACGCTGAAGGCCATATAGGCAATGTCGGTGTACTGCGGCGGTTCCGCCTGGTTGAAGCTGATGCCGCCGGGCTCACCGGCATAGTAAATTTCGGTGTAGCGCAGGGTGAACAAGGTGTGCACCATGAGCCAGGACATGGCGGTGCAACTCAAGGCCAGCAACGCCAGCAGGAACCGACCCGTGCCGTGAACATCTGTGCTGCCCACCACAACAAGGACGACGGCGGCCAGGGAACCCACCGCGGCCAGCAAAATCAGCACATCGGAGATTCGGCGCCCGGGGTCTTCCTCCGCCGCGTAGGCGGCTGTGCGCCCGGCATCCATGGGCACAATCTGCAACCACACGGAGGCGTTGTAGAACAAGGCCGCCACCGCCCAGCCGACGGCGGGAGCATAAAACCAGGCACCCAGCACGACCGTCAGAACAGTGGCCAGGGCGCCACACAGCACCATCACGAGCAAGCGCCGCCGCCGGTGCCGTGCCCGGGACGAGATCACAGTGTTCATGGTGTGATCATGCCATGGTCGCGGTGCTGTTTCCCTGTCCAGCTGCGCACAGTCCGATGAAGGCCCCCAACTCGGCCATGCCCGAGGGCTTGCCCGGCATGAAGTTGCTCAGCCCCGGGGACCGGATGATGACGGCCCGCCACTGGCCGCGCGACACGGCCACGTTGATGCGGTTGCGGTTAAGCAGGAACTCCATGCCGCGCGGGGCGGCCGCGGGGTCGGCGCAGGCCATGGTCACCAGGACCACGGGGGCTTCCTGGCCCTGAAACTTGTCCACCGTGCCCACTCTGACGTCGGGCAGTCCCGCATTGTCCAGCGTTTCGCGCACCAGATGGACCTGGGCGTTGTACGCGGCGACCACCAGGATGTCACCCTGGTCCAGCGGACGTGGTTGTGCATCCGGGCCGGGCGTCCACATCAGCCCAAGGTGCGCCCGTGCCTGGGCCACCACCTCGGCGGCTTCCTCGGGGGAGGACTGCTTGTTGTCCTTTTCGTTAGCCGGGTCCTGGCTGATGTACACGGTTTCGACGCCGGGCGCCCTGCCCTCGAGGTGGCGCCGGGTGGCCGCCAGGGCGGATGACAGTTTGCCGTCGTAGCTCAGGCGAGACACCGCGGCGCACAAGTCCGGGTGCATGCGCCAGGAATCGGCCAAAAAGTATCCCAGCTCTTCAGGCAGCGTGGCATGACCCTCCGACAGCCAGCCCAGTGCCGATTCATCCACGGGTGCCGGATGTGAGCCCTGCGTGACCTGCGGCAGCTGCTGCGGATCGCCCAGCAGGAGCAGGTTCCTTGCCGCCCGGGAGACGGCGAGGGTGTTGGCCAGCGAATACTGCCCCGCCTCGTCAATGACAAGCAGGTCCAGCGATCCCGCCGGGACGTTCGCTCCGGTCATGGTCCACGCCGTGCCGCCAATCAAGGCGCCGCCGTCACCGTTCAGCAGCTTGGCGAACTGCTTGTCGTCGGTGATCTTCCATGGCACCTCGTGGGGTGCCGCGAGCTTTTTGCCCACACGCCCGGGGTCGGCCTTGGCCTTCTCGATCGCCGCACGCAGCATGTTTTCCACCACGGCGTGCGATTGTCCCACCACACCAATCTTCCACCCCTTCTTCATGAGCCGCGCGATGACGTGCGAGCCCACATGCGTCTTCCCGGTGCCGGGCGGGCCCTGGACGGCAAGATAGGAATGGTCAAGGTTCAGCACCGCTTCGGTGATGGCGCTGACGTAGTCATGCTCCCGGGTGCTGTGCCCGTCCCCAAGCACGACGGCGGCGGGCAGGTTCCCGCCGTCGGCCAGCCTGGGCGCGGCCTTGCGGAGAATGTCCAGCCCGGGGTGCTTGGGCAGGCGGGGAAGGCCGCCGCCCACCGTACCGGCGAGTTCCGACAGTGCCGCCCGGATGCTTGCCGTGGGGACTGGCTTGTTGGGGGCCAGCGCGATGGGCAGCTGGTTGTAGGGCTGCACCTTGGTGGTGGACTTCTCGGCGACCAGCAAGGTGGTCAGGTCCGGGGTTGCCGGGTCGGACATGTCCTCGAGCACGGTGATGTTGAAGAGACCGCCGCGCATGGCGGGATCCTTGCCTGATTCGGCAGGGTCCTCCTCCATGCCCTCGGGCAGTGGGGCGTTGTACATCCCAAACCACGTGGTGCCGGCCCGGAAATCCGAGCCCTCGGTGGCAGCCCCGGTCACCTTGAGCGTGCGGGATTCTGTCCGGGCCCGGGGCTTGTCTGCTGGTTTCGCCCAGTCGTCAACCACGTCAACGCCATCGATGCGGAGCATGTTGCGTTCCTCTGCCCAGGCTTCCGGGCCCTTCTCCAAACGGTCAAAGTGGCCCCACCAGAACTGCTTGTCCTCGCGCCGGTGGTAGCTGGCAGCAGCCGAGACCATGTCGATCGCATTCTCGTCGGCAGTGAGCTGGTAGCCCTTCTGCCCGCGCAGCCCGGCGATGAACTCATCGAGGCGGAGCTCCTCGGGGCTCGGCTCGTACGTGCTCGTCTTATCCTCTTGGAGCTTGAGCTTGCCACTGCCTGCCGTCCAGCTTTCCACCTGTGTGGCGGCACCAATTCTGAACAGCCAGTCCCGCAGGCGCAGTGTGGACACGCAGTCGTACTCGTTGTAGTCGCTGATTGACGACAAAGTCTCCGCAGCCTTGGCGGCCTGGGCAGCGTCTCCTGCGACTCCGGCGTCGCGCTGTGAGCAGTAGTCCGCGTAGGCCACCACGGAGGCCCCGGCATCCTTCACATCGCCGGAGCGGACGTTGGCGCCCATGTAAAAAGGTTCGAGCTTCTTGATGGAGTAGGAGCTCTCCGAAATGCGCACGGACTGGCGGACGGTGTCCAGCAGGTCGACGAGCAGGCCGGTGCGCAGCCAGTCGTCGATGATGTCCTCGGCCGCGCCGTCGCCGTGCATGACGGAGAGGTTGCGCAGCGCCGATTTTTCGTACGGCGCGTAATGGTAAACATGCATGTCCGGCCATGTTTTGCGGCGGGTCTGCACATAGTCAAGAAAGCGGAGGAACGCGTCACGTTCTTCGGCCCGGGAGTGTGCCCAGAACGGCTTGAAGACCAGATCCGCATCCGGCACGGACGCAGGGTCCACCCCGTCCGGCAGCGCCTCAATGGAGCCGAACAGGTACTCGATGCCCCATTTTTCCGTGACTGGGTCCTGCCACAGGGGGTCGCCCTCAAAGTCGAAGAAGATGTCGCCCGGGCTGGGAGCCGGGAGCTTGCTGACGGCCGGAAGCACCTTGAAGCTGATTTCATGAGCGTCGGGACCCTTGCCCGCAACGGCTGTCCCGTTGACGGCCTCCAGCCCCAGTTGAATGCGGGCCTGGTCGCGCAGGCGCACCAGCGGTCCCGCGGCAGCGGACGCCGGCAGGTCCGCCAATTCCTGCACGGTGTTGACGCCCTGGGCCATGAGTTTGCGGCGCTGGGACCCGGTCATGCCGTTGACCAGCAGCAGGTCCTGACGCTGGGCCACCTGCTCGGCGCAGTAGTCGCAGCGGCCGCAATAGTTGATGCCGTCCTGCCGCCAGTCAACGGGCAGCGGCTGTGCGCGGTGGGTGGCGGTCAGCGCCAGGAACCGCTCCCTGTGCTCACGGAACACGGGCAGCAAATCCGCCATGGGGTGGTCGCTGTGTTTCCGGTTGCCCAGCACCAGCGTCGCCACGGGGGCCACCGGGATTCCATACTTCTCCAGTTGGTCCCCGTAGGCGGCCAGCTGCAGCAGCGCGCTGACCCGGGCATGCCTGGCCAGCTTGGTGTCGTGCACGGCGTACGAACCGTCGGGCGCCTTCATAAGGAAATCCGCGAAGCCCACCATGGAACCGTCAAAGAACGTGGCCTGGAAAACCACCTCGGCACCGGTCCGCAAGGCCTCCAGGGTTTCTTCCCGCTTCGCTTCGAGGCTGGCCCATGTCGGGGCGGCGGGTCTGCCGTCCGGACCCGTGGTGCGGTCAACAACCTTCACGCCCTTGCCCGCGGCCGGATCCCAGTCGCCAAATGTGTCCCGGTACTCGCCGAGGATCTTCTCCTCGAAGGCGTCGCCCAGCCCGGCCGCGCGTTCCAGCATCTCGTCCTTGGCGAAGTCGGCACGGGGTGCCCGCCCCAGCTTTTCATCCAGGATCCGCAGCGTCCGGTACTGGCATTCGCTGGCTGTCACCAGGTCCGACGCCGAGAAAATCAGTGGAGCCCCGCCTGTTCCGGTCGTGGAATCTCCGGGGGAGTCGAGCAAAAACATGTCAGCGCCTTCCGTGCAGCGGGGATGCAGCACCTTGAATCTAGCAAGCGGCACTGACATTGCGTGCGTTGCAGGGACGGTGCGCGCGTTGGGGACGTCGCGGGTCGGCCGCCGCCGGGGCACACGCGACACGAATGCACCGCAATGGGGCAGGATGGAAGCACGACGCATCCAGGAGGCCGCCATGAGCAAGTTCCGCTATGAAACCGTACTTCCGCATTCCCGCGACGACGTCTTTACGTGGTTTACCCGGCCCGGCGCCCTGGTGCGGCTCACGCCGTCGTTCTTTGGGACCATCCTGGCCGAGCCCAGTGACGGCATCAACCCGGGTTCGACGGCGGCACTGGGCGTGGGTGCCCCCGGCGGGGCGGGCATGTGGCTGGGGTCCGCCGCCGGCAGTGTGCGCGGGCTGCTGCCGGCAGCCTTCGCCGGCAAGAAGTGGACGCGCCCGGAAATCCGGTGGGATGCGCTGCACACGGAACTGCTGCCGGGGTCGAGCTTCACCGATGTCATGGACAAGGGTCCGCTCGCCGCGTGGACCCACAAGCACACCTTCACGGACGGCGCCCCCACCCGCGCCACCACCGGCGACGTGGCCGATGCAACCGGGGCGGGCGGGACAGTCATGGTCGACAAGGTGGACTACGAACTTCCTGCACTGGCCCGCGGCGACTGGGCGCACAGGAAAATGGACGCCGAGCTGGGGCGCATGTTCGCGTTCAGGGAGCGGCAGCTGCTGGCCGATCTGGCCTTTCATGCCGCCCATCCGGGCCCGCCGCTGACGATAGCCGTCACGGGGGCGTCGGGGCTTGTGGGCCGCCAACTGTGCGCGCTCCTGGGTGGCGGCGGGCACACTGTCCTGAAGCTGGTCCGCCGTGCGCCGCAAACTGCCGCCGAGATCTTTTGGGATCCCGATGCCGGGGTGCTGGACCCGGACACCCTGGCGCAGGCCCAGGTGGTGATCCACCTGGCGGGGCATCCCATCGGCGGGCGGTTCACCGACGCCGTCAAGGATGCCATTTACGTGAGCCGGGTGCGGGGGACCCGGCTGCTGGCGCAGACACTGGCCAAGCTGGCGTCCGACGGCGTGCAGCGCACCCTGGTGTCCGGCTCCGCCGTCGGCTACTACGGGGCGGCTCCCCATGCCGGCACCGGTGGCAGTTCCCCCGCGGCGTCCCCCAAACCGTTGGTGGAAGAGGACCCGCCCGGCACGGATTTTCTGGCCGGCGTGTGCCGGGACTGGGAAGCTGCCTGCGCTCCTGCTGCGGAGGCCGGCGTCCGAGTGGTGAACGTGCGCACCGGGATTGTGCTGTCGGCTGCCGGTGGCGTGTTGCAGCGGCTGCTTCCCTTGTATCTGGCCGGTGCCGGCGGGCCGCTGGGGACCGGGCAGTGGCAGAGCTGGGTGGGCATCGACGACATCGCCGGGATTTTCGCCCACGCGGCGCTGTCCCCGCAGCTTGAGGGGCCCGTGAACGGCGTGGCCCCGCAGCCGGTGAAAGCTGAAGAATTTGCCCGCATCCTGGGTGCCGTGCTGAACCGGCCCGCGAAATTCAAGGTGCCGGAATTGGGACCGCGGCTGTTGCTGGGCGAGCAGGGCGCTGCGGAATTGGCCCTTGCCGACCAAAGGGTTTCGGCGCAAAAACTGTTGGCCGACGGATACAGCTTCAGGCACAGTGACCTGGAAACCGCATTGCGGCACATCCTGGGCGAGCAGGCCCGTTCCTGAACTCCCACTTCCAGCATCGGCGGCTCAATACCGGCGGATCAGCGCCCGGGAGGTCCGCCGGTTCCCGTCGTCCAGCCGTGTGGCGCCGACCCGCCGTTTGCCGCCGGTCCTGCAGTTCCCATGGGCCCGCCGGTTCCCATCGGTCCTGCGGTTCCTGTCGGCCGGGCGCGGCGTTTCACCGTGGCCCACCAAATGCCGCCGCCGATCGTGAGACCGCCGCCAATGAGCAGTCCGGCGATGCCGATGAACACGGCTGCAATGGTGGAGAAAATGCCGGTCAAGAATGAGCCGAACTCCGTTCCCTCCTTCACGATGACGTCCACCGGGCCGGAACCGTCGGTGCTTGGACCGGAAAAGTCGTATCCCGGCGTGACGGTGATGGTGTAGCTGCCGCTCTTGGTGGCAGTGAAGGATGCCAAGGTGGCAGCCTTGAAGCGGCCCGCGGTCGTGTTGCCGGAGACCTGGGTGTTCGTGACGTATACGGATTCACCGTCAGGGTTCCTGACGTCGACGTCGTCACGCGCCAGGTCAAACGCGCCGGAGGAGGCTGCCTGCACCTCCCAGAGGTCGTAGCTCGTGGCGCCGGGTGAGTCGAGCTTGAATTCCTGTGACACTGCAAAACCGGCGATTGCCGACTCGCCGGGGCGCCCGTCCTGGGTGACCACGTTCAGCGGCAGGCTGGCGATGAACATGGTGACAGCGAAGCCCGCGGCAACCACTCCGACCAGCAGAATCACGATCCCGCTGAACGTCATGATTTTTGGGCCACGCGTGGAGGGACGGGGTGGGGCAGGCGGCATGTTCATGAGCCGAGGCTACCATCCTGCTCAGCCCAAGGTGTCGGTGACATTCTCGGCCGGGGCGGTGTCCGGCGTCGTGCTTCCCAGGGCACGCAGGCCCAGCACAACGATGGGAACCAGGACCGCCAGTGCCACCATGTTGACCCAGAAGAAGCCGCCCGCGGTCAGGACGGGGCCGGCGAGGGCGGCCATGCCGGCGGCGCCAAAGTTCATCATCATGTCGGTGGCGCCCTGGAGCGGGACCCGGAGGTCGTCGGGCGCTGACTGGTTGAGCAGGGACGAGCCGCCGATCAGGCAGGCCGACCAGCCCAGGCCCAACATGACCAGCGCCAGCGACATCATGAGGGGATCGCTGCTGTCCGAGAATACGGCGCCGACGGTGATGGCGGCCAGGAAGATGCCGCAGCCGATCAGCACCACGGAAAGGGCCCCGAGCTTGTCGACCAGGATGCCAAACACCGGGCTTGCCGCGTACATGCCCAGGATGTGCAGGCTGATCACGATGCCGATGATCTCCAGGGAATGCCCGTGGGCGTCCATGGCAACAGGTGTCATGACCATGACGCCCACCATGATCGCATGGCCGCCGGTGACGGCCACCAGCGCAGCCAGGGCGCGCGGGTTGTGGCTGGCCAGGCGCAGGGCGCGCCATGCGCCGTGCTGCCTGGCGGGCCTGGCGGGGACGGGGAGTTCGGCGGGTACCGCGGGTGCCGGCGGTGCGAGGAAAAACACCGAGATGACGAGTGCTGCCGTGACAAAGGCGACGAGCGAAAACACGAACGGTCCTGACAAGGGCACCAGCCCGAGTTGGATGCCGAGCAAACGGCCGGGCTCGGAGAGGTTGGGCCCGGCGACCGATCCCACGGTGGTGGCCCAAATGACGATTGCCATGGACCGCCCGGCCTTTTCGGGCGGGGCACCGTCGACGGCCGCATAACGTGCCTGGAGACCGGCCGCTGTGGCTGACCCAAAGAACAACATGCCGGCAGCCATGAGCCAGAACTGGCCGAGGCTTGCGGCGAGCAGCACCAGTGCGGCGCCCGCGGCGCCGAGGGCAAAGCCGGTACTCAGTGCCCATCGTCGGCCTGCGCGCACCGCAAGGTTTGCCAGCGGCACCGCAACCAGCCCCGCACCCAAGGCGGACGCCGTCTGCACAAAGCCGGATGCCGCCGTCGTGCCTGCCAATTGGGCGGCAAGGATGCCGCCCACGGCAACACCGGACGCGACGCCGACTCCGGAAAGCAGCTGGCCGGCGACAAGCACCGCTTGGTTGCGGTGCTGGCGGGACATGGTGCGCATGGCTGGATCCTTGGGTGGGGGGATGTGGGGGATTTGCGTTGGCACTGCAGGTTGGGGCGGCTATGCCAGTGCCGTGGCAGCTGCCCGGGTCACGGCGGTTGTCAGCAGGTCCAGGGACGTTGACTGGATTTTCCACCGCTGCCAGAAAAGCGGGATGCTGGAGACATGGCCGGGAACCAGTTCCACCAGCTGCCCTGATGACACGCCGGGCCGGCACTGGGACTCCGGCAGGAGACCCCAGCCCAGCCCCATGGCCACGGCCTGGGCAAATTGCAGGGTGTCCGGGATGTAGTGCTGGGCGCCGACCAGCGGTGCCCCGGTGACGGCGGTGAAGAAGTTGCTTTGCAGGGTGTCGCTGCGGTCGAACTGGACTGTCGGGGCGGCAGTAAAATCTTCTGCCGAGAACCCGCGGGGAAACCAGCGGTCCATGAACGCTGCCGAGGCACACGGCCTGTAGTTCATGGCTCCCAGCGGGACCACGGAACAGCCTTGGATCGGGTCTGCGGCCGCGGTGACCGCTGCCATGACACCGCCGGACCGCAACAGGTCCAGCGAGTGCTGCTCATCCTCGCGAACCAGCTCGACTGTCAGGTGATGTGCCGCGGGGAGCAGGGCAAGCGCCTCCATGAACCAGGTGCCCAGGGAATCGGCGTTGACCACAACGGCCAAGGTGTTGTGGCTTGCGCCTTCAAGCCCCAAGTCTGCCGCAGCATCCGCTTCCAGCTGGCGCAGTTGGCGTGCCAGTCTGTGGACAACTACGCCTGCCGCCGTGGCGGTTGTGGGCGTGGTCCGCTGCAGAAGAATTTGACCGGCAGTCTGTTCCATGGCCTTGATGCGCTGGGAAACGGCCGAGGCCGTGACGTGCAGCTGCCGTGCGGCCGCGTCAAAGGTGCCGCACTCCAGGACTGACAGGAAGGTGCGCAACTGTTCGGTCTGGAACGATAACATTAGTTTTCCTTATGCAACCATAAAATAATTAGCTGTACTGTCTTTGCTGATTCTAGTAGTTTCAATGCTTGTGACACCACTGGATATTATTGCGACAGCAGCCACCGGCCTCGGCGCCGGGCTGGCCCTCATCATCGCCATTGGCGCCCAAAATGCCTTTGTGCTCCGCCAAGGCATTCGCGGTGAGCACGTGGGCTTGGTAGTTCTGGTCTGCATGCTCAGCGACATTGTGTTGATCGGGGCGGGAATCTTCGGCATCGGCGCCGTCATCACGGCCGTGCCTGCCGTGGTGGTGGTCATTAGGCTGGCCGGTGCCGCATTCCTGATTGCCTACGCGGTGCTGGCTGCACGGCGGGCGGTCCGACCTGGAACGCTGACGGTCGGCAAGCAGCAGGGCGCCCTGAGCCGGAAAGCCGCCCTGGTCACGGTGCTGACACTGACGTGGCTGAACCCGCACGTGTATCTTGACACCGTGCTGCTCCTGGGCACCCTGGCCAACCAGCACGGCGAGCTGCGCTGGTGGTTTGGGGCCGGGGCGGTGCTGGGCAGTGTGATTTGGTTTGGCGCCTTGGGACTGGGTGCTCGATTCTTGCGTCCCGTGTTCGCCAAGCCCGGTGCGTGGCGTGTGCTGGACGGGTTGATTGCCGCGGTCATGTTGTTCCTCGGCGTGAAAATGGCTTTTGGCAGCTGACCCTCCGCACAGCGTGGGCGCTAAATGAAGTCCATCTCCACCTGCAGGAACGACTCGGCGGAAATGATGGCGCCGGCGAAGGCTTCCTCCTCGGTCGGAGATTTATTGGGTGTGCGGGTGTACCACTCATGGGTGGTCATGTGGACCCTGAGGACCCCGCCGGCTGCGGGGGCGTAGAACAAGCCAAATCGCTGGACGGGCCACTCCGCTGATGTCTCGATGCCCACCAGCAGTGCCGCGTTCAGGGCCGGGTTGAACCATTGGGCGATGGGCCGGCGCCTGTCCTCAAAAAACAGTCCTGCGGCATAGCGGCTCGCTGCCGTTGCCCCCATTTCCAGGCTCAGCCGTTCCCGCCACAACGGCAAGATCTCCGTGTCGTGGCGCTGCCACACTGCTGGGGCCAGCGGATGCTCACTGCCAGGGTTCACAATTCAATTTTAGCCATTACACCGACACTTGCCAGAGGCTGCCGATAATTCTCCGTCGAACGCTCGCAGCCATGATGAGCCACTCCCGCGGGTGCACAAAGTGTCGAGCGCCGTGCGGCCTTATTCGCAGCCGACGCCGTCTCCGTCGCCATCGAACTTGGACTGAAAACCGGGCTGGCCGGCGAGGATCGGTGCCGCCCCGGCTGCCCGGACGGCGGAGCAGTTCTGGTAGTAGACGTCGGGTGCGGGTGCCTCGACGAGCGGGGCCGGAGCGGCGGGAGCTGCCGGGGGTGCCGCCTCAATCGGTGCTTCGACCGCTGCTTCGGCGGGTGCTTCAATTGGTGCGGGCGGTGGCAGCACCACGTGCTCCACCGGAGGCGGCGTCTGGTTGGTTGGCACCTCAACATCGGCGCAGTTCTCAAGTACTCGCGCCATGGCGTCATGCTCAGCCTGCGTCACCCACAGAGTGTACGTTGCCTTGACCGAGATCTGCCGGGCCACGTAGTCGCAGCGGTAACCCTTGTTGGGCGGCAGCCAGGTGGCCGCGTCACCGGCACCTTTGCTCTGGTTGCTGGGACCGTCAACGGCCAACAGGTTCAAGGGGTCGTTGGCGAAGGCCGTGCGCTGGGCCACCGTGAGCTGTTGGGCGCCCTTCTGCCAGGCGTCGTTGAGCGCAACGACATGGTCGATCTGCACCGCGCTGCTCGTTGCCGATCCACGCACAAAGTCAATGGTCGTTGCCGTGTACGGATCAGCCAAAATGCCTGTCAGCACCAGGCAGTCGCGGGTGCCCGGCTTGAAGGCCTTGGCCGTCAGGTCCCTGCCCAGCATGTCGTTGCGGGTGTCGCAGCCGTTTCTGTCAACGTCTGCCCAGGCCTGCCCGAATTCGGCGCGATCGTAGCCCGTTTTTGGTGCCCGGCCCTTGACCGCCAGCGTGTCCAGCACTTCCAGGGCCTTGGCGGCGAAGGGCGGCTGGACGTTTGAGGCCAGGTCGGCTTCCCCCGCGTCGGGAACCACGGCGGCGTCCAGCGGTGTTGCGTCCTCCGCGGACGGGGTGGGACTTGCCGTTGGGCTGCTGGCGGGACTGGTGCTCTGGCTTTGGGCGGGGGTGGCGTTGGCGGTTGCGCTTTGGCCGGCAGTGCTCGACGCCGGAGCGGCAGCCGGCGCCGGTGCGCCACCGCACGCCGTGGTCACGAAGAGGACGGAGGCAAGCACGGAGCCCATGATGAAATCGGTGGCACCAAGGGAACGGAACGGACGGGCTGCAGACAAGGCGGAGTTCTCCCCGGGATCAAGATGGACGGTGTCCCTTCAGCCTACCGGCGGGCACTGACACGACAGGACAGTCGTTGCCGGCTGGCCGGTTGCCGGGCGGGCCGCCGCTGCGCAGAATTCCGGGGGCGCCCGGGTCACGCCCCGGCGGGGGACACCTCGGCCAGGATGCGGCGCAGGATTTCCTCTCCCGCAAGGACACCCCGCACCGAGGTGAGGTGCAGGTGGGAAGCCAGGTATCCGGCGTCGTGCAATTCACCGTGGAGGGGGCGGAAGGCCAGGTCGGCGTTTTCCAGCATGCCCTGGTCCAGCAGCGAATCCCCGGCGGCGATGACGGTGCCGGCACCGGTGCGGCGGGCCACCTCGGCGAGGGTGTCCGTCTTGTTGATCGGCAGGGGCACGCAGTACAGCTTCCGGCCCTGCACCGACACGCTCCAGCCGGCGTCGGCGCACAACTGGGTCAGCTCCGCCAAGAAAGAATCGGGCATGAGTTCGCGGTCGATGATGGCGTAGACAAAGAGGTCCTCGGCCCGGCGCAGGCGCAGGATCCACGGGGAAAAGATGGGATTGGCCAGGTGGGCCTCGATGGTTTCCAGGGGTGCGCAGTCGGCTTCCATCCGGGCCGAGAGCCTGTCGTGCCATGCCGTATCCGGCACGCCGTGGTGGAGCAGGACCCCGCCGTTGGAGGTGATGGCGTACTCGGGAACGGGGCCGGGCAGCTGCACGCGTTCATATTGGGCCTGCGTGCGGGTGGTGACGGGAACGAAGACGGCGGCCGACTTCACCGAGACCAGCAGCTCCAGTGCCATGCGGGTCATGTAGGAAAGCGGGGCGCCGTCGTACACCTCGGCAACAACCATCGCCGGGGCGTCCTTGTCGGCACCGGTGAGCCAGAGGGCGTTTTTGGAGTAGATGAGGGTTCGGTCAAGGTCGCAGGCGACCAGTGCGGCCGCGCTCATGCGTTGTGCACGGCCTTGCCGTCGGCGCCCACGGCGCTTTTGTCGAAGGCCGGGTGGATCAGTCCCACGCAGCTGTACGGCAGATCCGGGACTTCCTCGACGGGGACCCCTCGTTGTTCGGCCAGCAGCAGCACATGGGCCACGTCGTCGCGTGCGGCGGGATTGACCAGCACACGCCACGGCACGCGGCGCAGCAGCACCCTGGTGGTTTCGCCCACGCCGGGCTTGACGAGGTTGACGTTGTTGATCCCGTAGTCGGTGCTGATCCGTTCAACGGCTTCCCAGCCCACCCAGGTGGGTGCCGGGGCTTCGGCCCGGTGCCGGGCCAGTTGCCGCGTTACGGCGGGGAGCACCGTCCCGAAGCGGTGTGAAATGGCGGCCAGGAAGTCATTTGAAACATCGCTGGGGGCAAGCTCGGAGTAAAATTTGGCTCCGTGGTAGTCGTGCGGGCCAATGTGGTCCACATTGAACACCGTGCGTGAGACCAGGCCCGACACCGTGGAATTCAGGCAGGCGGACGGGATCAGGTAGTCCTCACGGGTGCCAAACATCGACACGCAGTGCCCGGGATCGGCCAACACGGCAAGGTCGGCCGGGAAGCGGACGCCGGAGCTGGCGGCAAAGTCGTCAAGGGCGGCGGTGAGTTCGCGCGAAATGGCGCCCTTGCCGGTCCAGCCATCGACGAAAAGTATCCGTGCCGGGTCGTAATTGTCGGCCAGGTACCGCAGCGCGGTCTGGTCCAGCCCCACTCCGCGCACAATGCTCATGGTGAAGTGCGGCAGATCCAGGCCGTGGATTTCCAAGGCCCAGCGGCGCATCAAGATGCCGATGGGGGTGCCGGCCCGCGCCAGGGACACAAGCACCGGCTGGTTGTCCCGGGCCGCCAGGGCAAGCTCGGTCACGACACCCACGGCGGTGGCAACCCGCTCGCCGGCACGTTCAACCGCCTGCTCGTACAGGGCCTGGTACTCGGGGCTGGGCGAGTACTCCACCGGCAGCGATTCGGCGTAGTTTGCCGCCCCGGACTGGATGGCGTGCTCGCGATCGGCGGTCGGGGCCTCCAGCGCAAGATGGCTCAAATCCTTCAGCAGCCAGGTGACGTCGTCCGCCGGATAGGAACCAAAAGTCGGTCCGGTCAAGGGGGCGGGAAGGGGGTGCTGGGTCATGGGGCTACCTTGCTTGGGGTGTTCACGGACGGGTTGTCTGCCGGGAGAAGCACGACGACGACGTCATCGGCTGCCGCTGTCATGGCAACTGCCAGCGGTACAAGTCCGTCCGCGGCTCCGCCCTGCAGTGAACGGCTGTCCTGCGGACCAGCCGTGTCAGGGGCAACGTCGCTGCGGTTGGTGCCGGGTTCGGGGAAAACCACAATGGTGCCCGGGCGCCTGCCCGCGCCGGTGAGGTTGTAGGCGAAACGGGTGCCGGGCCCGTCGTTCGTCAGGTCGTGGCTGGCGAAGGACAGGGCGCCGGCAATGGCGTAGTCGGCCCTGTCGACGGGGACGATCGGGGATCGTGTCGTGGTGGAAAAACGCACGTCGACAGTTGGGAGGAGCGCCGCCAATGCATGGGCGGCCGCCAGCGGCAGGAACATGTTTTCCTCACACCCGACAACCACGACGGGCCCCCGGCAGTCCCGCTCTGCCAGCAGCCCGGCCACATGTCCGGCGATGGCAGCAATGTCAGCGGGCGCCGGCGGGGCGGCGTTGCCAAAACGGTCGCTGCGCACGGGCGTGACCTCTCCGGCAGCCAGGTCAAGCAGGGCCAGCCGGCCGGCGGGCGCAGGCCCGGCCGGGCTGGGTGCAGCGGACGGGTCGGCCGCAGCGTCGGGGAGCCCTTGAATCAACGTGCCGGCACGGTCCAGGATGTCATCGCCGAGCCCGATCCAGCCTGTTCCCAGGGCCGTCACGGCAATCCGGGCACCCAACTCGGCGCCCAGGGCGTCAAAGCGGGCGCGGTCGGCGGCGCTGCGCAGGTCAATCAACGCGGCCACAACATAGGTGGAGTGCGGGACCAGGGCGTGCAATTCACGAATCGTGTTGATGACTGTTGAGCCCGTGCTGAGCTCGTCATCAACCAAGACCACCGGCCCGTCCCCGTCAAGCCAGTGCGGGTCGGTGGGCACCATGGCGTGCGAGGTGGCGTGCGAGTGCCCTTCCTCGAAGCCGGCGACAGGCTGCACTCCGGGGGTGGCATGCCGCGTGGAGTGAATGTAATAAGCGCCCAGCGCATTGGCGACCAGCCGTCCCAGCCCCGTGGCGGTTTCGGCGTAGCCAATCACGACGGCGTTCGGAACCACCGCGCGCAGGCCAGCAACCTGAGCGGCAAGCACTGCGACGGCTGCCTGCCGTGCGCCGGCCGGGCTCTGCAGGACGGTTGTGAGTTGGGCTGCCGCCGCGGCAATGTCCGGCCCGGCAGTGTCGGTCGCGGCAATGTCCGGGGCTGCGGGGGACAGCGGGGGGAGGGTCCCGGCGTCGGGCATCAGCAGGGAAAGCTCCCGGGCGACACAGGCACCGAGTAGTTCCCCGGCGGCCATGACAAGGGCCGGCTCGGTGGGCACATGCTTGGCCAGGACCTGCGAGACGAGCAGGTGGGCGCGCTTGGGGTTCCGGCGCAGGGCCAAACCCACAAGGTCCTGCACGGCCACCGCACTGGCGGGGTCGCTGTGGATGGAGACATCCAGTTGTTCGGCGACGAATCCGCCGCTCCACACGGGCAACGCCGGGGAAGTTGATGAACTGGCGGTTGCTGCGGAGGCGTTCATGCCATGCTCGCTTCCAGGAGGTCGACGAAGGTGACATTGGCTGCGGCCACGCCAAAGGCGTCGGCGCGCAGCAGGGTGCGCCGGGCCCAGGCCTGGTGCGGTTTCATCTCGTTCATTTTGTTCCCGTAGGGGGAGGCCGCGGCGCCACCGTTTTCGTTGCCGGCGATGGCCAGCGCATCAAGGTATTCCTCATGGCTGACAACACTCATGGCATGCACCAGGGCAACGTGGGTGGGGTGGATGACCGTCTTTCCGAGCAGGCCGTTGGCCAGGTCGAGCTCGATCTCACGGATCAAGGTGTCAAGATTGGCGGTCATGAGGCGCTGGCGCAGCTGCTGCTCCTGCGGACCGGCAAAGGGGGTGGCGCGCAATTGCGGGCGCAGGACCCGTTCGGTGTTGGAGAAGTGTTCCCAGACGGGACCGGAAATGACAAAACCGCCCTGGGGCCTGCCCAGGATGTTCACGATGTCCCCGATCACACCGGCCACAACGTTGACGTCGTAAATGGTCAGGTCGCGCGAGCGGCGCAGGCCAAAGGCGCTCGACATGTCCGTGGCGCCGATCCGCACCGACAGGATGTCTTCGCGGTTGGCCGCGAGCAGTGTGTGGATGTTTATCAGCGCCGCGGCACGGCTCTCCAAATGGATCACGGCCGGCGATTCCAGGATGGGCATGATGCGCAGCCGGTGCCGGGGCGTGCGGGCACTCACCATGCCGGGGCCGTCCGGCGTGCCGCCGTTTTCCGCCAGGCCGCTCACCGCCACGCCACCGTCCAGGCCCAGCTCGGCCTGGATGAGATGCAGGGAGTTCAGGAACGCTGCACCAACGCCGGATTCGTTGTCGAACTTGGGGATCACGAAACCAGTCAGTACGCCTGTCGCGGCGCCTGCCCGCCGGGCTACGGACAGCATCTGCTCCGGGGTCCTGACGCGGACAAACAACAGCGGCAGGCTGTCCTGGCGGTCTGCCAGGATCGACAGCGTGGAAACGACATTTTCCTCGGCACGCGCCACGTCGCTGTCGGGAATTGAATCCTCCAGGCACAACACCATGGACACACAGCCTAGATCGCGCTGGCGCAGCACATCCTTGACCAGGTCCGGACGGTTTGCCGGGGTGTACAAGGTGCCGCCCAGGGCGACAGCCTGCAGTTCGGGCGCACTTTGTGCCGTAACTTCCATGGGCAGCCGATGAAAAAGCGCGGTGGCCTGGGTCGCGCCCAGGGACTGGAAATGTCGCATTGGCCCTTTCAATCTACGGTCGGAAGCGAAAACATGCCCCACCGGGAATATGGGCTAGCGTCCGTATGAGGAAGCGGGCGCCCTGTGGGTCATGGAAAAATCAAATTCACGCCAGATCTGCACATCGGGCCAGTCGCTCGGGACAGGCTCGGCGCGCAGTTCCAGCACATTGCCAATCCTGTGCACCAGCAGAACCATCTGGGTCCCGTCAGCGGCAGGTGGCAGTGCCACGGTTTCGCCGGAGAACAGCCGGACGCCCATGGCGGCGCGGCTGCGGTTGATGAAAATTGCGCGGCGAAGTTCGCGCACATGACGCAACGTTATCAAGGCATCCCGGCCCTGGTAACCCACGAGTTCACGGTTTCCCGCCGTCATCACGGGAGTCCCCGCCTTGTGGCCCTCAACTGTTTGCCCGCCCGTCACCCGATGTACACTTTCCCACGCCGCAGCCGTGCTGCCGCCGATGAGCATGGTGCCAACCGACGACTCGAGCGCCGACAACCGCAACACCCTGTCAACCAGGTTCAGCTCATACACCTCGGTGATGTTGGGCGCATCAAACAGCAGCTCGACCTCATGGTCCTCCCGCCGTGCCTTCTCGCGCTGCGCGTCAAGCTTTTGTGCCCGCGCGCTGGTGGACGACGGCGGGGCGCCGCCACCCAGCACGAGGCCGCCCTGGCGCTGTCCCCCGGATTGCGCACCAGCTGGTGCACCAGACTGTGCACCTGACTGTGCGCGGCCGGGGGTGTGGGTCAGGTTGAGGGACGGGGCGCTGGTTGGGGCGGGGGACTGCCGCGCCGGGGCAGGAGTCGTCGGGCCGGCGGCTGCTTGGGGAGACCGAAGCGTCAGGGAGGGGCCGGACCCGGATGTGGTGCGCGGGGACGCCGGTGATGTTCCCGCAGGGGCGCTGGCCGGTGCGTCCTCGCGGGGTCGGGAAAGGTTCAACCCTGCTGACTGCTGCCCTGCTGGCCGTGATCCCCCCGCGGGTTGGCGGGCCTGCGCACCTGGCTGTGCACCTGGCTGTGCCCCGGTCTGTGTTCCGGCCTGTGTTCCAGCCGGTGCCGTGGGTGCCTGCCCGGGCTTGATGCGGCGGCGCAGAAAGGCAATGTCTGTGCGTGGAGTCGAAGAATCGTTCACGTGATGGCTCTACAGACTGATTCCGTAGTCCTTGGCCACGCCGGCCAAGCCTGTGCTGTAGCCCTGGCCCAGGGCCCGGAACTTCCAATCCGCGCGGTGCCTGTACAGTTCGCCAAAGATCATGGCCGTCACGGACTCAAGCTTCACCGCCGACAGGTCGAAACGCACCAATTCCCTGCCTTCAGCCGTGGCCACCCGGATGTGTGCGCTGCGCACGGCAGCAAACGTGCCCTGGCCGCGGAATTCGGGATCCACGTAGGCCAGGAAAATAACCTTGGAAACATCGTCCGGAACCAGGTTCAGCTGGACGTCAATTTGTTCCTGGTCGCCGTCGCCAATGAAGGTGACGGACGAATCGGCGCTGACCAGCTGGTTGAAAAATACCAGGTGGTCGTTGGACACGGCCCGCCCGTCGGCATCGCACATCACCGCAAAGGGAACCAGTTCGGCCTGCGGCCCGTTGCTGTGGATGGTGTCCCAGCCCATGCCCACCACAACGTGGTCAAGACCCGGATTTTCAGCTGTCAGGGCGGCATTCGCCCCCGCCACTAGTGCTGCCAAGATTGGCCCTCCAAACGCAATGGGTCCCTTTCCGAAACTGGTTGTTGAAGTTGCAGGGCAGCATCCTGGGCGGAGAACTTGTCCGCGAGGAAGCGCCCGTGTGTGGAGAGTTCCTCGACGGCGCCGATACGAATCTGGTTGAGCAGGTCCGCAAGGGTTTGTTCGAGGGTGGCCAGCTGCTCGGCAAACAGAAACGTGGCCGCGGATTCCTCGTCGTGGTGTGTCGGCGGCAGCCCCAAATAAGCCTGCAGGGGCGTGGGCACATAGCTGCAGATCATGGCGTTGAGCAATACCCGCTGCTCCGTGGAGCAGCCCCTGATGCTGATGTCAGCGACGGCTTCGCGCATGAGGTCGCCCAAATGGCGCAGCTGAGACATCAGCAATGGGGGCAGCCTGCTTCCGGACCTGCGCACGGCAGCACGCAAACTGTCCACAGCGGCACCCATCTGGGAAATTTCCTCTGCCACGGGGTCAACTACGGGGCGGTCGGGCACCTGCGGTGCCGCACCGCCGCCAAACCTGCCCCCCACAAAACGGCCAATCATCGCCCTACCCTTGCCTCGTCGTCGTCAGATCCAGCCTACTCGCGTTCAGACTGGCGTGAACGCTCAAGGTAGGGCTTCGCCTTGGCCAGTCCGTCCTCGAGCGCGTGCACGGTGCCTGCCATGTTCTGGGCGGCCGAGGCGCGGAAGGTGTCGATGGCGTCCATGGTTTCAAAGACGTTGTCGAACGCCTTCTGCAGCGTCTCCACGCTCACACCGGAGCTGGAAGCCTGCTGGTGGATGCGGACGGTCTGGTCCTTGAGCATCTCCGAGGTCTTCAGGATCATGTTGTTCGTTGTGGTGTTGATGGCGTCGATCTGGTCCAGCACCATCTTCTGGTTGGCCAGCGCCTGGGCGACAATCACGGCCGTGCGCAGCGCCGAAATGGTGGTGGTGCGGGCCCTGTCAACACCCTTGATCAGTTCCAGGTTGTTCTTGCGGATCAAGTCCATGGCGAGGTAGCCCTGCACCGAGACGGCAAGCTGGGTCAGGATGTCCTGGTGGCGCTGGCGGATGGGGAACAAGACGTCGGCCTCAAGCTTTTGCGCCTGCTCCACCTGGCCTGAAGCGCGGGTGGCGTCGATCTTTTCCACGCAGGCTGCATCCAGGGCCTTGGCAAACACCGCATATTCGCTCAGGCCCTGCATGGTTTCCCACAGCTTGACCTTTTCGCCAGCCAGCGATGCGTTGTCCTTGAGGAGTTCATCCTGCCCGGCCATGAGCGACTTGATGATGGCGTCGATCTGCACCTGCGCGGATTCGTACTTCTGGAAGTACTTCGCCAGCTTGTTGCCGCCCGGCAGGAAGCCAAGAATCTTGCGGCCAACACCCAGATCGGCGTTGTTGGGGGTGAGGTCCTCCACGGTGCTGCGCAGGTCGTTCAAGGTGCCGGCAACCTGGGCCTGGGCGCCGTTGCCACTCTTTTTGGCCCCTGAAACGGATGTTGAGGAGCGCTCAAGCATGCGGCTCGAGGCATCCGATGACGTTGTCATTTCAGATCCGGCCAGCTTGGAAATGCCGTCAACCTTGGTGGTGAATTCCGGGCTGCGGGCATCGAAGGTGGCGATCTCGGCGATGTAGTCCTTCGCCTGGCGGTTGATCTCGGCCTGGCGCTCTGCGGGCACGGGAACCATGCCGGGGGCTTCGTCCGCCGCGACAATGCCGGGGGCGTCGGGAGCCTTCAGGACCAGGGCAGTCTCGGATTCGGTGGGAGGTGTCAAAGGTGAAGTCATGGTGAGATCCAATTTTCCAGTAGCAAGGTTTGCTGATGCTTAATTATGGGTGAGGCCCGCCAGCACGCCCGGAAGGCTGTGGCGGCGGACCTTTCCAACTGAATAACTGACGCGACCGCCAGTTGCTAGCCCATCGGCACGCCGAAGTCGGAAACAATGCCGGCCAGGCCGGAGGCGTAGCCCTGGCCCACTGCCTTGAACTTCCATTCGGCGCCGTTGCGGTAAATCTCGGCGAACAACATGGAGGTTTCGGGGGCTGCGTCTTCGCTGAGGTCAAAGCGCACAATTTCCTGTTCGGTGCCCTGGTTCAAGACGCGGCAGTATGCGCCGCGGACCTGGCCGAAGTTCTGGCCGCGCACATCCGCCTGGTCGATGGAGACAACAATGACAACGCGCTCGACGTCGGCGGCGACCTTGGTCAGATCGATCAGGATCTGCTCGTCGTCGCCCGCACCATCGCCTGAGCGGTTGTCACCGAGGTGCGTGACAGACCCGTCCTTGGCGGCCGGCTGGTTGTAGAAAATGAAGTCATCAGCGGAACGGACCTTGCCGTTGGCTGCCACGAGCAGCGCTGACGCGTCCAGGTCGAAAGCGTCCCCGGTGGTGGTGCGGGGGTCCCAGCCCAAGCCAACCAGCGCTTGCTGCAGGCCCGGGTCGGTCTTGGTCAAAGAAAGGTTGTTGCCTTTTGCAAGCGTGAGCCCAGCCATGAAATCGTGTCCTTAACATTGTTGGAATTCGATGGTGCCAAATATCTGGGGAAACCGGAAGCGGGTGCGCGGCCTGGGCCGCGCACCCGGGGGTGTTGCTAGTCGAGCACAATTCCGTAATCGGTCGCAATGCCGTGCAGGCCGCTGGCGTAGCCCTGGCCAACCGCCCTGAACTTCCATTCCGCGCCGTTTCGGTAGATCTCCGCGAAGACCATTGTCGTCTCGGATGCGGCATCCTCGGACAGGTCGTAGCGGACAATCTCCTGCTCGTTGCTCTGGTTGACCACGCGGCAGAACGCGTCACGGACCTGGCCAAAGTTCTGGTGGCGGGCCTCGGCCTGGTCGATGGAAACGACAATGACAACACGCTCAATGTCGGGGGAGACGGTGGCAAGATTGATCAAAATCTGCTCGTCGTCACCGTCGCCTTCACCCGTGCGGTTGTCGCCCTGATGGACGACCGAACCGTCCTTGGACTCCAACTGGTTGTAGAAGATGAAGTCGTCGTTGTTGCGGACCTTGCCGCTGCTGGTGACCAAAAGGGCCGATGCGTCCAAGTCGAACTGCTCACCGCTGGTGGTGCGCGGGTCCCAGCCCAAACCAATCATGGCCATCTGCAGACCGGGGTCTGCCTTGGTCAGGGAAAGGTTGCTGCCCTTGGATAGTGTCAAAGATGCCATGAAAACTAAACTCCTTTAATTGCGAAGACTAATTGCGAACACGCGCCGATGGGTGAAACACAAGATTCCTTTGGCGAAACCCTACAGGGCGCTGGCTGCCGGCTGGATCAAGTCCATCGCCGTGCGCCCGTTGGCGCGGTCGCCGATGGCCGTGAAGTTCCAGCCTGTTCCGTCGCGGGAAACCTTGGCCATGATCATGGCCGTGTGCGTCCCGGAATCGGTGAGCTGGAAACGGGCAACCTCGGGCGAACCGGCGGTTGAATCGTCAATCAAGCGGCAGAACGCATTCTCGATGCTGTCGAATGTCTGGCGGCTGTAGCTGCTGATGACAAACACAATCTGGGCAACAGCGGGGGAGACCTTGGACAGGTCAACCAGGATGGTCTCGTCGTCGCCCTCGCCCTCGCCGGTGAGGTTGTCACCCGTGTGCTTGGTTGAGCCGTCCTTGCTTTGGAGCTGGTTGAAGAACACCGTGTCAACGGCCTTGCCGCTGCCGTCAAAGAAAATGGCTGAGGCATCCAAGTCAACGTCGGCTGCCTTCTTCAGGCCGCCAAACAGTCCGCGCTTGGTCGGGGCTGCAGAGTCCCAGCCCAAGCCCATCCGCACCCGGGTGAGGGAAGCGCCGTCGTTCTTCTTCAGTGAAAGGGCCTGGCCCTTTTGCAAACTAAGTCCCATAGCGTTTTGCTCCTTTAAATAGGGTGTGGAAAATCGTGGTGGGTTGCGCTAGCTGGACAGCTGATTCACCTGTGGCTGTTCCGCTGCAGCGGCGCGTTTGTTTCGAACAATGGAGGACAGGAAGGCGGCGCCGATGAAGATGACGCCGATGACGCCGGTGATGACCTCGTTGACCTCGATGCTGATGGTCAGCAACAAGATGATGGCGAGGGCGCCGATGGCCCAGTGTGCGCCGTGGTCAAGGTATTCAAAGTCGTCGAGCGTTCCCTCGCGAACGAGGAACACTGTCAGTGAGCGGACAAAGATGGCGCCGATGAGCCCGAGGCCCAGGGCGATGATGATGGGGTCCGAGGTGATGGCGAAGGCGCCGATGACTCCGTCGAAGGAGAAAGAAGCGTCAATGACTTCGAGGTACAGGAACAGCATGAACGCTGCTTTGCCAACAGCCTTGCCGACGCCCTTGTTTGCCTTTTTGGCCAGGGCAGCAGCCTCGGGGCTTTCGTGTTCGTCCTCGTCGCCGTCGACGTTGAACATGTCGCCCAGGCCGTTCACGAGCATGTACGTCACCATGCCAAGGATGCCGGCAATCAGCACGTCAACTTCCTTGCCGGGGCGGACCATGGCAGCGGAGATGACAAGAATGATCAAGGCGATGGCCATGGACGCCCCGTGCAGGCGGCCAACGAACGCCAGCGGCTTTTCAAGCCATTTCAGCCAGTGGATTTCACGCTCTTCAAACATGAAATCCAGGAACAACATGAGGAGGAAGACGCCACCAAAGGCAGCGATTTGCGGGTGCGCGTCATGCAACAGGTACGCATAGCTGCCCGGGGTGTGGATGTCGCCCTTTTCCAACGCAAGCTGGATGGCTTCCACGGGGTTGAGGTTGGCGGTGACGCCCACGATCAACAGCGGGAACGCGATGCGCATGCCCAAAACGGCAATCAAAATGCCAACGGTCAGGAAGATTTTCTGCCAGAACGCGCTCATCTTTTCCAGGATGCGCGCGTTCACCACGGCGTTGTCAAAGCTGAGGCTGACTTCCAGGACACCCAGGATCGCACAGAGAATCAGTGCTTCAAGACCACCGTAAAAGAAGGCGACAACCAGTGCCACAGCGGTGATCCCGAAGGACCAACCAAAAGTTTTCATGAACACGTGCTGACAAGCTCCTCAAGAATTCCCTGAGTTACGTGCACAGGGATTTGTGGTCAATGTGGGTGGGCTTCACGCGGTCCGACGGCACTCGCGTGGATCCTTCAAAGTCAATTATCTCCATTCACGCTACATATTCCTAATGGTTGACCAGCCAAAAAAGTTCCATTTTGTTCCCCGGCGTGGTGATATCCACACTGCCACAAGCCACTGACAATGTGCTTGGAATGCGCCATAAGCGGAGTTCCTTGCTGCCTTCTCCGGGCTGGGCACGCGGTTCCGGCGTGCTTGGCGGGACACCCCGGCTCACCGGGGCGGGGCTGCGGGGCCAGCAATGCCGTACCAGAGCCAACCGCAATTCCTTCCGTCGCGCCTGACCAGGGTGGGATCGTGCAAGCAGTATGGTCATGCTCAGGAACATGAATGCCGTGGAACAAGCAGCCTGAGAAGACCAGCAGCGCTTCGACAGGCTGATTGCCAGCGGGTGGCCAACTTTCAAAGACGCAGGGAGCCTCGCACCATGAATGAAATTTCGCTCGACGCCAAGGGACAAAACAGGCTGAACATCCTGGTGCGGTGGGCAGCAGAGGTGACCCGCGCCGGGCTCCAAGTTCCTGGCCACAGCCAGCTGGAACTCATTGCGCACACCAAGGTCGTTGCCGTGGCGGGAGCGGGCGAGGACCTGGTCCTGCTGTGGGAGCCCACGATCAGCTGGATGCTCAAGCAGGCAGCCTTCGGCGTGTCCGACCCGTACCTGCACCTGCCGGACGAGCTGCGTGCGCCGGCAGGCAGTGCCACCCAGCCATCCGCCGTCGTGCTTGAAGAAATTGTGCTTGAAGAAATCGTGCTTGCAGAGGCGGTGCCCGCAGAGGGTGCGTCTGAACAGGCAGCTGCCGGGCGAGCAGCCGTGCCCCGGCAGGCCCCGGCGGCACCCGCTCCCAGGGCGGCCGGCTCCCAGGGGCCGCGGCTGCCAAAGTGGGAGATCGCTGCGATCGAGCAGGTTCATGACGCCATCAAGCGGTACATCAAGCCGCTTGAAGCGTTGCGGGCCCGCGACGCGAATGAAGGCGACACCCGCATGGTCGTCACCGACATGCTGTGCGAGGGCCTGGATTATGACAAATTCAAGGATCTCACCACTGAGTACATGGTGAAGCAGGACTTTGCCGACTACGGGGTCCGCATCGACAAACAGATGGTGGCCTTCATCGAGGTCAAGCGGATCAGCCAGAAACTCAATGAACGCCACCTGCGCCAAGTGTTGATGTACGCGGTCAACGAGGGTGTGGAATGGATGGTGCTGACCAACGGCGCCGTCTGGCAGGCGTACCACCTCACGGGTGGGCTGCCGGTCGTGGTGGACATGGCCTTTGAAATCGACCTGCTGGGTCCGGCGACCCTGGCCGAGAAAACCGAATTGATGTTCCTGCTGCACAAGGAGGCACTCAAGCGGCGCCGCATCGACGAGGTCTGGCGCCACCGTGCAGCCACCGAACCGGGGGCGCTGCTGGATGTGATCCTGTCGGGGCCGGTGCTGGACGAGTTGCGCAAGGAGGTGCGGCGCAGGACCGGGATTGCCACCACTGCGGAGGCGTTGAGTGAGGTGATCCGCACCGAAATAGTGGATCCAAAGCTCCTTGCCAAGCGGTTCAAGGCTTAGCTGTTCACGGCCCAGCCACCGCCCCCTGCGGCGGTGGCGGCGCCCGTAGACTGGTCCGATGACGCATTCACCTGACGCCACCATTGACCCTGCGGCCCTTGCGGCGCTGCCCAAGGCCGAGCTGCACCTGCACATTGAGGGCACTCTCGAGGCGGAACTGATCCTGGAGCTGGCCGCCCGCAATGGCATCACGCTGCCGTTTCCCACACTGGAAACCCTGAGTGCGCAATACGAATTCACCGACCTGCAATCGTTTTTGAACCTGTACTACGCCAACATGGCCGTCTTGATCACCGAAGCTGATTTTGCCGACATGACCCGCGCCTACCTGCGCCGTGCCCGGGAATCCGGTGTCCGGCACGCCGAGATCATGTTTGACCCGCAGGCCCACCTGGTGCGCGGCATTGAACTGTCGACGGCGGTCAACGGCATCGCTTCGGCCCTGGCTTCCAGCGAGGCCGACTTTGGCATCACCACGGCACTGATTGCTGCGTTCCTGCGCGATGAACCGGAAGACTCGGCGCTGGAGGTTTTGGAAGCGCTGCTGGCCATGGAGGCTCCCATCATCGGCATCGGCCTGGATTCCGCAGAGGTTGGCAATCCGCCGTCGAAGTTTATCCGCCTCTATCAGCGGGCCGCTGCGGCAGGGCTGCGGCTGGTGGCCCATGCCGGTGAGGAGGGTCCGCCCAGTTATGTCGAAGACGCACTGAACCTGCTGGGCGTTGAACGCATCGACCACGGAATCAGGGCCGTTGAAGACAAGTTTCTGGTCCAGCGGCTGGTTGCGGAACAGGTGCCGCTGACTGTCTGCCCGCTGTCCAACGTGCGGCTGCGCGCGGTCGACACGCTCGCCGCCCATCCGCTGCCGCAGATGATCGACGCAGGACTGAATGTGTGCGTCAATTCTGATGACCCGGCGTATTTTGGTGGCCATGTGGGAGCCAACTTTGCCGCGCTCGTTGCGGAGTTCGGGTGGGATGGGGCCACAGTGGAAAAGCTGGCCCGGAACTCCATCCGCTCCTCTTTTGCCGCTGCCGGCCGCAAGGACGAATTGCTGGACGAACTCGCGGCCTGGAGCGCCTCGCAGACGTAGGCAAGGGGCCGACACCGGGCCCACACCTTTTCGGTGCGGGCCCGGGGCCACTTGGCGTGGGATCGTGGGCCGAACTCAGACGGCGAGGATGGTTGCCAACGGCTCGCCAGCCCTGATGCGGGCCAGGATTAATGGTTCGGCGGCGTCCGATTCAAGGGCCTGCCGCAGCACCTTCCCGGCTTTCTCGGGGGAGAGGGTCAGCACACCGTTGTCGTCACCGAGCACCAAGTCTCCGGGATTGACGGTCACGCCGCCGCACTGCACCGGGACGTTGACTGCCGATCCGGTGCCGTAGACACGCTTGGTGGTCAGGCATGACGTGCCGCGGGCAAATATCGGCAGCCCGGTGTCCCTCAGTTCCAGGACATCTGTTGCAACGCCATCCACCACGATGGCCACAGCGCCCCGTGCGACTGCGGCAGCGGCGGTGACGGCGCCGACCGGTGCGTGCCGGTGGTCCCCTGACATGTCCACCACCAGCACGCCGCCGGGCTTCATGGCCAGAAGCGCATGGTTCATGGCGATGGCGTCGTTGTCGGCAATCCGGACAGTGACTGCGGGGCCGGCAATCTTGACGCCGACCAGCAGTGACTGTATCGCCGGATCGACAAAGCCGTCTTCCAGAAAGTGGCCAATCGTCGGGTAACTGACAGCGGCCAGGTTTGGCAGGAGAGTTGCAGTCATGATGTGGCCCCGTTCATGGACGTTGTGACGGCAGTCCGGGACGCCAGCACGGCCACGCACTCGATTTCCAGGGCAACTCCCCAGAGGCTGACGCAGACGGAGGTACGGGCCGGCTTGGCTGGACCGAAGTATTCGGCGTACACCCGGTTGTATTCTTTCAACTGGTCCTGGCTTGTGAGATAGGTGTTCACCTTGACTACATGTTCCAAGTCCGACCCGGCCGCTTCCAGGACAGCCCGCAGGTTTTCGATGGTCTGGCGGACCTGCCCCTCGAAGGTGCCAGGCTGGTCGTCCAGGCTGGTGATGGCCGGGATCTGGCCGGAGGTGAAGATGAATCCGTTGGCCACCACTGCGTGCGAGAAAGGTCCGACAGCCGGAGCCTGCCCTGGGATCTCGGAAATCCGATGGATGCCGGTCATGCTGCGGCTGCTTCGGCCGGGGAAACGTCGACGGCATCGATGTTTCCGTGCCGGGTCTCGGTCAAAACGAAGAGGGCGCAGAGCGAGACGAGTGCGGCACCCATGATGTACCAGGCGATCGAGGAACTCTGGTGCGTGATGCCGAGCAGCCATGTGGTGATGAACGGTGTGGCTGCACTGCCCAGCAGACCCGAGAGCATGTAGGCCACGGACAGTCCGGAATAGCGGACCTTGGAGCCAAACAGTTCGGCCAGGAAGGTGGCGATGGGACCGTAGTTGGCGGCAAAAGCTGTCATCATGACCAGGTAGGCGACGAAAAGCAGCGCCACGGACTTGGTGTCCATCAGCCAGAACATGGGGAAGGCAAAGAGTGCTTCGGCTGCAACGCCGGCGTAGATTATCGGCTTGCGGCCGTACTTGTCGGAGAGGTTTCCAAAGAATGGGATGAGCACGAAGCACAAAGCGCAGGATGCCAGCACGACCCAGAGCATGAGACTCTCCGAATGGCCCAGCTCTTTTTTGCCGTAGGCCACGCCGGACGCAACGAGCAGGGTGAAGGTGCTGCCAGTTGAGAGAGTTGCAACGCCGCCGAGGACGACCTGCTTCCAATATTTGGCCATGAGGCTGGCAAACGGCATCTTGGCCTTGGCGCCGGCCGACTTCACTGCTTGGAATGACGGGGTTTCCTCGATGTGGAGGCGGATGTAGATGCCTACGGCGACCAACAATGCTGATGCCAGGAAGGGAATGCGCCAGCCCCAGGCGTGCAGTGAGTCGCTGCTCATGGTCAAGGCGGCAATCAGGAACACGATGTTTGCGATCAAGGTGCCGGCGGGGACACCCACCTGGACCAGGGAGCCGTAGAAACCGCGGCGGTGTGCGGGTGCATGTTCCACGGTCATGAGAACGGCGCCACCCCATTCACCGCCCAAGGCCAGGCCCTGGATGACGCGAAGGAGCAGCAAAAGTAGCGGTGCCATGACGCCGATGGTGTTGTAGTCAGGCAGCAGGCCAATGGCAAATGTCGCCGCACCCATGGTGAGAAGGGAGACCAGAAGCATGGATTTGCGTCCCACCCGGTCACCGAAGTGGCCAAAGATGATGGCACCAATCATGCGTGCCACATAGGCAGACGCAAAGGTTCCAAAGGCGAGCATGGTGCCCACCAGTGGATCAAAGCTGGGGAAGAAGATCTTGTTGAAGACCAGCGCCGAGGCCGTGGCAAAGACGAAGAGGTCGTACCATTCGACGGTGGTTCCGATAACGCTGGCGAAAGCAATCTTTCGCATCTTTACGAGGTCGAGCCGCGCCGATGCGGCTGTGGGCGTTTCAAGAGATTGGGTCATCGTGTACTCCAGATGAGGGTCGTGCAGGTGAAGAAAGCGGGATGCATTCAACTATGGTGTGTCACACGGCACAGTTCAATGGCTTATTTGCCAGTAAAGAACGCCAAAAAATGTGTGTTCACACATGTTCTGTATTTTGCCGGACAGGATGGACTCAGGCCCAGGCCACCACCAGCCGTGCCGCCTGATCGGGTACTGTCAGGCTGATCCCGGTCAGCTCCTCAAAGCGATTGAGCCGGTTGAGGATCGTGTTGCGATGGCAGAAGAGCTCCTGCGCCGTGGTGGTGATGCTGCCTGTTGTAAGGAAGTGGCGGACCGTTTCCTCGAGCCGCTCACGCTCTCCGCTCCGGCAGTTGGCAAGGCTTGCATCGAGGTCGGCCCACAGGTCCAGCCCGGCGCCCTGAAGTTGCTGTTTTGCCAGCCTCGCCCAGGCTGCTCCCGCGGTCAGGGGTCCGTGGTCGTCTGGCTGCAGAAGAAGGGCCAGGCGTTCGGCCGTGCGGGCCGCCGGAGGGAGTCCGCGCAGTCCCATGAAGCCAGGCACGAAACCGCAGGGTATTCCGTTGATGGCTGCGGGAATGTAGTCCTGCCCGCCGTCGGATGCGCTTTGGCCGGTGGCGCGCGGCAAGGCCCAAAATACGTATGTACTGCCCCCAAACTCGTGCGTGAAAAGTCGCTGGTGCGGCTGGTTCCAGCCACCCTGGGCGGCCGCTGTTCGAAGTTTGGAAGCGGCATCCCCGCTTGCCGCCACAATGGAAAATCTGGCCTCGGCGTCTGTGGCCAGTGCGGCGCCTGCCTGGCTGACGGTGGCGGCGGACAGTTCGGATTTGCTGAACAGCCGGGAAATGAACTCCCGCCGGATGTTGGATTCTTCCTGTGCCATCCGGACGCGCTCCATCGCGTAGCTGGCATGGGTTTGGGTGGCAAATTCATCAACAACACGCCAAACGCGGTCTACGCGGGTGGTCAGCAGCGCTGCGTCCCCGGGATCCGATATTTCCAGCAGATCGGCCCATAGGATGCTGAAGTCAAGCCGCACCGCGGACGTCAACGCCTCGGAGGAGACGCCGGCCCGTGCGCGCTTGGCGCCCAGTTCAGAGGAGAACTGCCGCAGTGTGTCTGAGGCGTCCCCTTTGCCGCGGTGGTGGCAAGGTTCGTCGCGCAGTCCGTCGACAAGCCGGCTGAACGTCTCCCTGGCAGTATCTTGCATTTCCGTCAGGCTGACCCGGCCTTCCACATATTCGGGGATCTCGGCAACGCGTGCCATGAATGAACTGACCAGAACGTTCAGGCGCCCCCGCAGGCGTTCGACCAGACTGTCCCAGCGGGCATCTTCGCCCGTGAACTCAAAATTGTGCATTCTCACATTCTAGAGCCATATTTCCGTGACGGACTGCTAGTTATTTTGGGTAAAACTACTGGCAGAATTGAAACAGACCCAAGAGTGAGTCCAGTCACATCCCTACTGGTGTGGCTGGGCTGTGCCGATATCCATCGCCCGGACAGGTTCCTGGGCTCCCGGGCAGGCCCCAAAGAAAAGGTATGACGCATTGAGCACTACAACTGCAGGCCATCTGATCGTCGCCCAACTGGAGCGGGCGGGCATCAAGCGGGTATACGGTGTCCCGGGTGAAAGCTATCTGGACGTCCTGGACGGGCTCCACGACTCCACAATTGAAACAGTGGTTACCCGTCATGAAGGGGGTGCCGGGTTCATGGCCCTTGCCGAGGGACGGCTGACCGAACTCCCCGGGGTCGCCATGGTGACACGCGGCCCGGGTGCCGCCAACGCGTTCATCGCCATTCACACCGCACACCAGGACGCCACGCCGCTGGTCCTGTTTGTGGGCCTGATCCCCGTGGCCGATCGCGGAAGGGAGTCCTTTCAGGAATTCGACATCAACGCCTGGTTCGGCAGCACGGCAAAAAAGGTCGTCACCCTGGACGACGCCGCCTCGGCAGCACGTGTCGTTGACGACGCGATGTTCACCTCGATGAGCGGACGGCCGGGGCCCGTAGTGATCGGGCTTCCGGAGGATGTGCTGGTCCACCAAGTTGCCACGGGCATCGTTGAGCCGCGAAGAATCGCCCAGTCGGGTCCTGCCGGCCCGGACCTTGACCTCCTCGAATCCGCATTGGCGAAGGCTGTCCGTCCGCTCATCGTCGTCGGCGGGGAGGGTTGGACGCAGGACGCGGGGGCAGCATTGTCTGATTGGGCCGCCCAGCACGGGATCCCGGTCCTTGCCGACTTTCGGGCCTATGATGCCGTTCCCCACAGCTCCGAGTCCTATGCCGGTTTTCTGGGTTATGGTCGCAGCGATGCCAATGCCCGGCGCCTGGACGACGCGGACCTGATCCTCTTCCTCGGCTGCGTTCGGGGGGACGTGCTGTCAGATGGGTACACCCGCGGCCTCGAAGCCCATACCGTTGTGGTCAATCCCGATGCCGACCTGCTGGGGCACTTCGGCCGGGTGGATCAGCACATCACAGTTGGGGCCGCTGCCTTCGCACGGGCTCTGGCCACCGTGGAATCCGCGGTGCAACCGACGGCAGGCTGGTTCTCCGATGCCCGCACCGACCAGATCAAGTTCACTGCGGCGCAACCTGACGGTGGAACGGGGGTGGACCTCGGCGTCGTCATGGGACTTCTGAAACAAGAGCTGGACGACGACGCTGTCCTCACCTTTGGTGCCGGAAACCACGCGCTCTGGCCGGCCAGGTACCTGGAACACCAAAGTGCGAACTCGCTTGCAGCCCCGCGCAATGGGGCCATGGGCATGGGCATTCCAGCCGCGGTGGCGGCGTCCCTTGCCTATCCGGGGCGCCAGGTCATCTCCGTCGCCGGGGACGGCTGCTTCATGATGAACGGCCAGGAAATGGCGACGGCCATGGCCTATGGTGCCAAGTTCATCGCACTGGTGGTGGACAACGGCATCTTCGCCACCATCCGCGAACACCAGGAAAACCATTACCCGGGCCGCCCCTCAGGAACGCACATGACCAACCCCGACTTCGCCGCATTGGCCCGCTCCTACGGCGGGTATGGCGAACGGGTGGAAACAGCCGCCGGCTTCACCGCAGCATTCCGCCGCGCAGCAGCCTCGGGCCTGCCCGCCGTGCTGCACATGCCGCAGGACCCCGCAACCCGTTCGCCCAAGAACAACTGACTGGAGCCCCACATGATCACGCTCAGCAACATCATTGACGGCCAGGCCATGGACGCCGCCGAAACCCTGCCGTTCTTCGACCCCGCGACCAGCGCCCAGATCGGCACGGCACCCGACAGCGGCGCGGCCGTCGTCGACCTGGCCTTCCAGGCTGCGGACAGGGCATTCGCAAGGTACAAGCGCACGACGCCGGGCGAACGGCAGGCCCTCCTGCTGCGCTTCGCAGACCTCATAGAGCAGAACGTCGACCGGCTGGTCGATGCCGAGGTGGCTTGCACCGGCAAACCTCGCGCGGCCACCCGAGAACTTGAAATCCTGCGTGGGGCTGACCAGCTGCGCTTCTTCGCCGGGGCCTGCCGGGTGGTCTCCGGCACCGCCTCCGCTGAATACGTTCAGGGATTCACCTCCACCATCCGACGCGAGCCGCTGGGTGTGGTTGCCCAGATCACGCCATGGAACTATCCCTTCATGATGGCCATCTGGAAAATCGCTCCGGCACTGGCGGCGGGCAACACCCTGGTGCTCAAGCCCGCCGACACCACGCCGTGGTCGACAGTGATCCTGGGCGAGCTGGCCCAGGAAGTGTTCCCGCCCGGCGTCGTCAACATCATTTGCGGTGGCCGCGGTGCAGGTGCCGCAATGGTGGACCACGAGATCCCCGAAATGGTGTCCATCACCGGCTCCACCCGTGCCGGTGAACAGGTCATGTCAGCAGCCTCCAAGACGCTCAAGGACGTGCATCTGGAACTCGGTGGCAAGGCCCCCGCCATCATCTTCGCCGACGTCGACCTTGCCAGAACGGCCGGGGAAATTGCGCTGGCAGCCTTTTTCAACGCCGGCCAGGACTGCACTGCCGTCACCCGCGTCCTTGTGGCGGAGAGCATCCATGCCGAGTTCGCCGCCGCACTTGCGGCGGCTGCCGATGCCCTTGAGGTGGGTGGAGACTCGGCCGACCTTGGCCCGCTCAACAGTGCCGCGCAGTTGGCGCGGGTCGAAGGATTCATCGCACGCCTGCCGGAACATGCCCGGGTGCTCGCCGGAGGCAAGCGCACTGGCACGGGCTACCATTTCCCACCCACCGTGATTGACGGTGTTGTCCAGGGCGACGAGGTGGTGTGCGAGGAAATCTTTGGTCCAGTCGTGACTGTGCAGCCGTTCGCCACGGAGCGCGAAGCGGTGGTCTTGGCCAACAGCACCAAATATGCACTTGCGTCCAGTGTCTGGTCCGAAAACCACGGCGTGGTCACGCGCGTCTCGAATGAGCTCGACTTCGGCTCCGTGTGGATCAACTGCCACCAGGTCATCCCCGCGGAGGCCCCTCACGGCGGCTTCAAACATTCGGGGACCGGCAAGGACCTCTCCGTCTTCGGTCTCGAGGACTACACCCGCATCAAGTCCGTCACCACATCACATCGCTGACAGCAGCCATACCCCATTTCCTGACAGAATCCCAGAGGGGAAAATCATGACCACAACCGCCGTCTTTACTGACCTAGACACAGCCTTCATCGAAGACTTCCGCACCATGAGCACTTTCGGCGCCACCGGCAAGGGCGGAGTGGACCGCCAGGCGGCCACCCTCCCGGACGGTGAGCAGCGGCGCTGGCTCGCCGGCCTGCTGCAAGAGCGCGGCTTCACCGTGAAGTTTGACCGAGCTGGCAACCAGTGGGGGCTTTTCGAAGCAGTGTCCGGGGCGCCATATGTTGTGATTGGTTCGCACATGGATTCCCAACCCACTGCGGGCCGGTACGACGGCGCCTACGGGGTGCTGGCCGCGGCACATGCTGCGTTCCGGCTTGCAGCGGCGTGGGCGAAGACCGGTGCACCGCAGCCCAGGTACAACATCGCCGTCGTCAATTGGTTCAACGAAGAAGGTTCCCGATTCAAGCCCTCCATGATGGGATCCTCCGTTTACACCGGCAAGCTGGCGCTGGAGACGGCGCTGGCGACGACGGACGCGGCCGGCGTGTCCGTACAGGAAGCGTTGGATGCGATTGGCTGCCGGGGCGACTTTGGCGGTCCGGAAGCCGCTTACTGCGCCGAGATCCACATCGAGCAGGGTCGCAGCATGGAGCGCGAAGGCGTCACGATCGGCCTGGTGTCCTCAAACTGGGCCGCCAACAAGTACGAATTCGTTGTCCATGGCGAGCAGGCACATACCGGGTCCACTGTGATTGAGGACCGCCAGGATGCACTGTTGGGCGCCTCCATGCTGGTGGTGGCCGCCCGGGAACTGGCCAACGAATTCCCCGGCGTCCTGCACACCTCCGTGGGGCAGCTGAGCGTTTACCCGAATTCGCCGGTTGTGGTGCCGTCGCGGGTCAACCTCCTGCTGGACCTGCGCAGTGCCGACGAGGCGGTCCTTGCCGAGGCTGACTCGCGCCTGCACCGCCGCATCGCCGAGATTGAGGCGCTCGCCAATGTTTCGGTGGAGCAGCACCAGTCCCATTCCTGGCCCGTGACCCCGTACCAGCGCGAGGGCGTCGAACTTGCCGCTAAAGTTGCTGCCGATCTGGGCCTGTCCAACAAGGCCGTAATGACGCTCGCCGGCCACGACTCCACCAACATGAAAGATCTGGTGCCCACCGTCATGCTCTTTGTGCCGAGCGTCGACGGGATCTCCCACAACGAGCACGAGTACACCACGGACGAGGACATCGTGGCTGGCCTTGCCATGCTCACCGAGGTGGCCAACCGGCTGTGCCAAGGCGTGCTCGAGGGCTGAACGGAGGCTTTCCGGGGTTGCCCAGTTTGTCCGGAGACAAGCACGACACTGGGCCCGCACCGTTTGGTTGCGGGCCCAGCCCCCTGTAGATCCCTGCCTGCGGTGGCGTCTGGTCTGCCCCGGCAGGGAGCCTCCCGAGTCGGACGTCAGCCGTGGACCAGCATCCGCCCGGCGGCCTCGGTGACCGGCCCGATTTGCCCCACAAGCAGCACTGCGCCCAAGGCGCACATGATGATGCCGCTGGAGAGCGTGACCCCCTTGGCCGCCGTCGGCCTGGAACGGAGCAGTTTGCGGGAACCGGCAGCCACCAGCGTGTAGATGACCGCCGTCGAAGCGACAAACGACAGGCCCAGAATGACCGACTGCAGCGGCACCGGGAATGCGGCGTCGGCTGTGATGAACTGCGGGGTCAGGGCCACGAAGAGCAGCAGCCCCTTGGGGTTTATGCTGCTGGTGCCGAATCCCTGCAGGAACGCACCCCAAGACGAGCCTGACGTGTCGGTTTCGGAAGCCTCGCTGCCTGGGGTTGTGGGCGCTTCCATTGCGGATCCGGCAATGGCGTCCGGAGCCAGCTCACCGCTGGGGCCAACAGTGACGAAGCTGGGACCGCGCCATGACCTGGTCGTCCTGTAGCCGAGCCACAAAAGGTATATGGCACCAGCCACCGTCAGCCACAGCAACAAGCTCGGCACGGCGGCCATGAGGGCCGCAATCCCTGCCGCCAGCAAAATGGTGAGAAGCACGTAACCGGCGCACAAGCCTGCAACGGCCGGGACAAAGCTGCGCCTGCCAAGGCCCGCAGCAATGGCGAAGGCCCAGTCGGGACCGGGCGTGCATGTCAGCGTGATGGCAACGATGAGGAAGCCGATGAGTGCCTGCGGTTCCATGAAACTCCTGTCTGGATGGTGAACTACAGCAAGCTTAGAAAATTTCCAGACATATGTGCTTGCTTTTTTCGCGCATATTCAACGTTTCCGCGATAGAATATTCCTGTGATTGATGCCATTGACAAAGAAATTTTGCGCGCACTCCAGGGGGACGGCCGCATGAGTGCCACCGCGCTTGCTGCGGAAGTGGGGCTGACGGTTGCCCCGTGCCACCGGCGACTGAAGGATTTGGAGGCCTCCGGAGTCATCAGCGGCTACCGGGCGATCGTGGAGCCGCGCGCGGTGGGCCTGGGCTTTGAGGCCTTGGTGTTTGTGTCGCTGGCCCAGGTGGATCGCGCCACCATCGACGATTTTGAGGCGCAGGTGTCCGGCAATCGCCACATCACGCAGGCCCAGCGCTTGTTCGGCGATCCGGACTACATCCTCAAGATCCTGGCCAAGGACCTGGATGACTATCAAAAGTTCTATGACACCGAGCTGACGAGCCTCCCCGGCGTCCTGCGGCTGCGTTCCACCCTGGTCATGAAGAACCTCAAGCCCGGCGCGGGGCTGCCGCTGTAGCAGCGCCGCCCGCGCCGTTTCCGAGACCGGCCCCCTCATGCTCGACGGCAGCCACGGCCAAGGCACCCTGGACGTCATCATCCTGAGCTAAAAACCGGCTGCCCGACAAGGGTTCCCAATCCGCGGCTGCGGTGGCAGCATGGCGAGCATGGAAACCTCGGATTTGCTGGAAGACGCATTTGGCCGGATTGGCACGATTGTTTCGGGCGTGCTGAACGGGCTGGAGCCAGACAAAGCGAACTGGCGCCCGGGCGGAACCGGCAATTCCATCGCGTGGCTTGTGTGGCACCTGAGCCGCGGCCTGGACGAACAAATTGCCGACGTCGCCGGGCTGGAATCGGCATGGAACAGCGGCCGCTATGCGGGGCGGTTCGGCTTTGCCCTGGATCCAGGCGACACCGGCTACGGGCATTCCGCGGCGCAGGTTGACGCCGTGCGGGTTGAATCCGTGGACCTGCTGCGCGAATACCACGAGGCTGCCCTTGCCCAAAGCCTCGGGTACGTCCGCGGACTGGATGCGCAAGCTCTGGACCGGGTCGTGGACCAACGCTGGGATCCGCCCGTCACGCTTGGCGTTCGCCTTGTCAGCATCGTTGACGACTGCGTGCAGCACGGCGGGCAGGCGGCCTACGTCAAGGGCCTTGCCGGGGAGCAGCGGAACGGCTAACTGCTGTTCCGGGCGCAGTTTACGCGGTCGGGAATGCTGCGGTCCGGAGCCCCCAGAACCGCCAAGCAGGCCTGGTCACCACCCCGGTCATCAGCTGCGTGGGCGCCTTGGGCGCCGCCCCCTTACATATTCCTCCGGGGCGACTTAGACTGACGGTGACCCCACTTTCCGTCCTCTGTCAGGTGCTTGTTTGTGCGCTTGAAGTTGCCAAAAATTAGCGGCCGGGGTTGATTTCTCGTTGCACTGGAAGGTGTCAAGGGATGCCTTCTGAACTAACTTGGAAGGAAGCAAACCATGTCAGGAAACAAAGCCGTTGCCTACAAGGGACCCGGAGTCGTTGAGGTCATCGACATCGACTACCCCACATTTGAACTCAAGGACGGGCCCGGCGTCAATCCGGCCAATGTGGGACGCAAGGTGCCCCACGGGGTCATCCTCAAGACTGTCGCAACCAACATCTGCGGCTCCGACCAGCACATGGTGCGCGGGCGCACCACGGCCCCGTCGGACCTCGTCCTGGGCCACGAGATCACCGGTGAAGTGGTTGAAACGGGCCCGGATGTGGAATTCATCAAGGTGGGGGACATCTGCTCGGTCCCCTTCAACATCTCGTGCGGGCGCTGCCGCAACTGCAAGGAGCGCAAGACCGGCATCTGCCTGAACGTGAACCCCGACCGGCCAGGAAGTGCCTACGGCTACGTTGACATGGGCGGCTGGGTTGGCGGCCAGGCCGAGTACGTGCTGGTGCCGTATGCGGACTGGAACCTCCTGAAGTTCCCCGACAGGGACCAGGCGCTGGAAAAGATCATGGACCTGACAATGCTCTCGGACATCTTCCCCACGGGCTTCCACGGCGCAGTCTCTGCCGGGGTGGGTGTGGGCTCCACCGTTTACATCGCAGGTGCCGGGCCCGTTGGCCTGGCCGCGGCGACAAGCGCGCACCTGCTGGGTGCCGCCGTCGTCGTTGTCGGTGACATGAATGCGGAGCGGCTGACCCAGGCACGCACGTTTGGTTGTGAAACGATCGACCTCTCCGAGGGCGATCCCGGCTCGCAGATCGAGCAGCTGCTCGGCGTTCCCGAGGTTGACTGCGCGGTGGACGCGGTGGGCTTCGAGGCGAAGGGCCACGGCCATGGTGCGGGCGAGGCTCCGGCCACTGTCCTGAACTCGCTGATGGACATCACGGCGGCCGGCGGGTCCCTGGGCATTCCGGGCCTGTATGTGACGGGCGATCCGGGTGGCATCGATGCTGCCGCGCAAAAGGGTTCGCTGTCGCTGAGCCTTGGCACTGGTTGGGCGAAGTCGCTCGCGTTCACCACAGGTCAGTGCCCGGTCATGAAGTACAACCGCGGCCTGATGATGGCGATCCTGCACGACAAGGTGCAGATCGCCAAGAACGTCAACGCCCAGGCGATCGCGCTCACCGATGCGCCGCGCGGCTACGCCGAGTTCGACGCCGGTGCCGCCACGAAGTACGTCCTGAACCCCAACGGATACCTGAAC